>NZ_FNAQ01000019.1 GCF_900101955.1 Desulfuromonas thiophila
CCGAGCTCGTCCGGCGCCACGGCTGGCAGCTGGGGCAGCTGCTCCTGCAGGGCCGAGAGGATTTCGACCCGTTTGATGGAATCGATGCCCAGATCGGCATCCAGGCGCATATCCAGTTCCAGCATGTCGACAGGGTAGCCGGTCTTGTCGGCCACCACCGCCAGCAGGGCCTGTTCCAGCGCGCCAGCGGCGACTGCCGTGCTGACCGGCGCGGCCGGCGGGCTCGGTGGTGCGCTGGCCGCTGCTGGTGACGGCACAGTGGCGACCGGCGCGGCTGGGACCGGCGCTGCCGGGGCACAGCAAGGCGCCGCGCTGATCGCAGGCTGAGCGACGGTGGCCGGGATAGCAGGCGAAGTGGCAGGCGAAGTGGCAGGCGGAGTGGCAGCCGGAGCCTGCAGCCCCAGCAGGGCCTGCAAGGCCTGCAGGGCACTGGCCTGACCGGCCAGGAACTGTTCGTGCAGGCGGGCGGTATCCTCCTGCATGCGTTGCAGCAGCAACAGATTGTCGTGCTGGGGCGCTGGTTGGGCGGCAGGCGTGGCGGCAAGGGGAAGGCTGGCCGGGGTGGCGGACGCAACCGGCGCGGGCGCGACTTGCACCTGCGGCAGGTTGCGGGCATCCACCAGCTGACGGTCACTCGGCGGGCGCGGGGTCTGCTCGCGGTGGTAGTTGGCGCCGCACAGGCGCACCGTCAGGCGCGGCGGTGCCGGTTCCGCTGTCGCCACGGCGGTGGCGGCAAATTCCGCATCCCACGGCTGCAACTGCAGCGGCACGCCCAGGGCGCACAGCTGCGCCAGCAGACGGGCGACATCGACCAGGCCGAGCCGCTTGCCGGCCGAGCTGTCGAGGGCGATGGCCTGCACCGGCCGATCGGCCAGAATCTTGCCGACCATGCCGGTCAGACGCGCGCCCGGACCGATCTCGACAAACAGGTTGAAACCATCGTCGGCCATGCGCTGGATCTGGCGGACGAACTCGACCGGGCGGGCGATCTGCTGCGCCAGCAGGTCGCGGACCTCGTCGCCCTCGGCCGTGGGGCCGGCCGGGTAGAGCGTCGCCGTGCTGTTGGCGTAAACCGGCAGGGTCGGCGGCAGCAGCACGGTTTCATCCAGCGCCGCGCGAAAGGGCACGGAGGCCTCCGCCACCAGCGGGCTGTGAAAGGCGGCAGCCACCTCCAGCGGCGTGGCGCGCAGACCGCGTTGCTGGCACAGCTTGGCGGCCCGCTCGATTTCGCTGCGCCGGCCGGACAGCACGCCCTGGTTGGGCGTGTTGCGGTTGGCCAGCACCAGATCGAGCGCTTCCTCGCGCAACAGGGCGTCAATCTGTTCCAACGGCGCGGTCACGGCCAGCATGGTGCCTCTGTCGTCGCCGGCCGTGCCGGCCATCAGCTGGCCGCGCAATTGCGACAGACGGTAGAGTTCGGCGGCGCTGTAGCTGCCGGCGGCGCACAAAGCGGTCAGTTCACCGTAGCTGTGACCGGCAAAACCCTGCGCTTGCAGGCCGAAACGCTGCAGATAGTGCCAGGCGCCCAGACTGACGCAGCCGATGGCCGGCTGGGCCACGGCGGTGGCCTGCAGCCGCTGTGCCGCCGCGGCCTGGTCGGCGGTGCTGTAGCGCGAATGGGGATAGAGGCGCGCGCTCAGGGGTTCGGCCTCCGTTTCGCCCAGGGTGGCATCGGCCAATTGCAGCTGGTCGAGCAATTCCGGCGCATGGCAGGCCAGATCGCGCAGCATGAAGGGATACTGGGCGCCCTGGCCGGGAAACAGAACCGCCAGTTGTGGTGCCGGCCGCGTGCCACGGCTGTACCAGACGCCGGTAGGCGTGCCGGCAACCTCTGCCGGTGCCGCGATCAGCCGTTCGGCGGCATCGAGCTGGCTGGTCAGCTGATCTGCTTGTTCCACCACGCAGAGCAGACGCGCAGCGGCATCGGCCGCATAGGCGGCCCGGCTGCGGGCGGCAAAGCGGCGCAGGGCGCCGGCATCGCTGTTGGCCAGCTGGGCGCGGCAGGCGCTCAGCTGCTGGCGCAGGGCGTTATCATCGGCGGCGCTGAAGGCAAGAATCTGCGGCGCGCCGGCCCAGTCGCAGGCCGGAGGGTTCTGGCCATATTCCTCCAGCACGCAATGGAAATTGCTGCCGCCGAAGCCAAAGGCACTCACGCCGGCGCGGCGCGGCGTCGGGCCGCTGTGCAGCCAGGGGCGCAGTTCGGTATTGACATAGAAGGGGCTGTTGCCCTCGCCGATGACCGCCTGGGGCTCCTGCACGTTAAGGGTTGGCGGCAGCACGCGCCAGCGCAGCGCCAGGGCGGCCTTGATCAGGCCGGCGGCGCCGGCGGCCGCCTTGGTGTGGCCGATCTGCGACTTGACCGAGCCGAGGGCGCACCAAGGGCGACCGTCACTGTCGCCGAACACCTCGCGCAGGGCGCGGATTTCGGTGGCGTCGCCGACCCGGGTACCGGTGCCGTGGGCCTCGATCAGGCCAATGCTACGCGGTGTGACGCCGGCCTGGGCGTGGGCGTCGCGCAGGGTGCGCACCTGGCCCTTGGCACTGGGTTCGTAGATGGCGCCGCCCTTGCCGTCGCTGGCGCTGCCGACCCCGCGGATGACGGCGTAGATGGCGTCGCCGTCGCGTTCGGCGTCGGCCAGACGCTTGAGCACCACCAGCCCGAGGCCCTCGCCAATGAGGGTGCCGTCGGACGAGGCGTCGAACGGGCAGACCCGGTTGCTGGGCGATAGCGCCGGCGTCTTGCTGAAACAGCTGTACATGAAGATGTCGTTGAAGGTGTCGATACCGCCGGTGATGACCATGTCGGCCCGGTGGCAGGCCAGTTCCATGGCCGCCATGTGCACGGCGCTGAGGGAGCTGCCGCAGGCGGCGTCGACCACGCTGTTGCTGCCGCCCAGATCGAACTGCTTGCTGATGCGGCCGGCCACCACGTTGCCGAGCAGGCCGGGGAAGGAGTTCTCCTGCCAGGGCACATAGGAAGCGGCAATGCGCTCGATGACCTCGTCGGCCACCGCCGCCGGTACGCCGGAATCCAGCAGGGCGCGGCGCCACTGCGGATGGCCGAGGCGGGCCCCCAGCGGAATCACCATCTCCAGCGCGCCGGTAACGCCGAGCAGCACGCTGACGCGCTCGCGGGCGAAATCGCTGGCCGGATCGTAGCCGGCATCGCGCAGGGCCTCGCGCGCCGCCACCAGACCGAGTAGCTGCGAGCTGTCGATGGCTTCGAGAATGTTGGGCTGAATGCTGAACTCCAGCGGATTGAAATCGATGGCGTCGAGAAAACCGCCGCGCCGGCCGTAGGTTTTGTCCGGCGCCTTGGGGTCGGCGTCGTAGTAGTCGGCCAGCCGCCAGTGGGTTTCCGGCACCTCGCTGATGGCGTCGACCCGCTGTTTGATGTTGGCCCAGTAGGCGGTTTTATCGGCCGCCTTGGGAAACAGGCAGCCAATGCCGATGATGGCCAGCGGGCAGGCCGGGCCGTTGTGCGGGGCAGGGATGTCAGCGGAATGGTTCACGCCAGATACTCCTTGAGCTGTGCGGATGAAAGGGGCGCCAGCTGCAGCGCCTGACCCTGCTGCCGCAGCCACAGGCCCAGGGCCGGGCTGAGCTGACGGGCGCGTAGCCAGGCCGCGCCGCCGAGCAGCAGGTTGAGGTTGACGTCCACCAGGGTACGGTTTTCCGGCAGCGCCAGCGGGCTGCCTTCGGTCCAGCTGTTGAACGCCGCCATGGCCGGGCCGCACCAGATCTGAAAATCGACCTTGCGCTCGGCACTGCCGGCAATGGCCCAATGGGTGGCCTGCCCCAGGTAGGAACGGAACACCAGCGCCATGCGGTGACGCGGATCGCGCTCGGCGCGTTCCACCTGACGCGGGTCGCGCTCGGCGAAAAAGGCGCGGGTCTGCTGCCATACCTGCTCCAGCGGCGCCTGAAAGACGGTCTTTTCCAGTTTGGCGCGCTCGGCCGCCGGAATCTCTTCCAGACTGGCATGGCGACGGTACAGGTCATACAGCTTGGCGCCGCGCTGGGCGAAGAGGGTGCCGCGCTTGAGCACCTGCACGGTCACGCCCATCTCGAACATGTCCGCCGCCGGCGCCATGGCGATATCGGCCTGGCGTGCCTCGGCCAGCATCTGCCGCACCAGTGCCGAGGTGCCAGCCTCGCGGCAGGCCTGATTGACACTGCCGGTCACCAGATAATCGGCCCCCAGACTGAAGGCGGCCGCCACCGACTGGGGCGTGGCGATCCCGCCCCCCAGCCCGATACTGACCGGCTCGGCATAACGGTACTGCTGTTGCAGCCGGTCGCGCAGGGCCAGCAGGGTCGGCAGCAGGGCCAGCGCCGGCCGGTTATCGGTATGACCACCGGAATCGGCCTCGGCCGTCAGGGCATCGGCCATGGGCAGCGTCGCGGCCAGCTCGGCCTGTTCGGCACTGATGCGGCCCTGCTCCAGCAGCTGCTGCACCAGTCGGGCCGGCGCCGGCGACAGGAAGGGCAGGGCCACCTCCTCGCGCGACACCTTGGCGATAATACGGTGGGTCGCCTCGACCCGGCCATCGGCGGCGCGGCGCAGCCCCCGCAGACGGTAGGCCACCAGGGCCGGCGTCAGGGCCAGAAAGGCCGAAGCCTCGATCAGGCGCACACCGCGCTGCTGGTACAGATCGACCAGCGCCTGTTCCAGCTCGGGCTCATTGGGGCTGTGAATCAGGTTGAAACCGTAGGGCTGGGTCGGCAGCGCCTGTTGAATCTGGTCGATGGCCTGTTCCACCTGTGGCAGGCTCAGACCGGCGGCACCAAAAAAGCCCAGCATGCCGGCCTGCCCCAGGGCAATCACCAGAGCCGTCGAACTGATGCCCTTGGCCATCGAGCCGCCCAGCAGGGGATAACGCAGGCCGAAGCGGGTCAGAAACCGCGGTTGGCCGCACTGCGCCAGCGGCAACGGCGCGGCATAACCCAAAAGCGGCAGACCCTCGGCCGCTGCAGAGGCCGGCAGACGGGCGCTGCCCTGCTGGTGCAGTTCCAGTCCCCCGGCAGGGTTGCGGGTCAGAAATAGGGGCCGGCCCAACTGATAAAGGGCGTGCGGCAGATCGGTAAGCGGCGCCGCCGCCGGTTCAAAAAGGCCCAGCGGCGTCAGACAGGCAGAGGTGTGAGTCAAGGTCATGATCAGAGGTTGTCCGTGAAAGCGGTGCAACCACGCAGGTTGCCGTGACATGAAAAAAGCGGAATTATGCCACCAACGGCGGAGCAAGGCAAAAACAAAGTACCGCCTGCGCCGCATCCGCTGCCATATCCCTGACAAATCGAAGTGTTAGCCCTTCGGAAACGCCATCCAAACAGGCAGATAAAGAAAAAATCAATAAGGTCGAATGAACCGTTGACAGTTGCTCGCTCACGGTGCGATAAGCAGATAGTTTGGTTCCTGTTGTTTCACGAAATTAATTTAACTTCTGCATGGCCCCGTTATCGTAATCAGGTGGAAAATATTGAAAGAGGCAAGGGGGAAGAGCCTGATGGACGGCCTTTGAAGAGGGTTTATACAGATCTGTATAAAACGGATATGAAATCGTTATTTTTTTGTAACATGCTGATTTTAAATAGGTAAATTAGATATCTGGTAAATTTGCAAAAAGTTTTATACAGCTGATATCTTCTTTATTTTACGTTTTATACAGAAACTGTCTATTTATTGTTATGCCTGTATGCAGCACTTTGCGATTCTTCAAGGGAGGTAATAGTGGCCGCCGAACAAACCCATAAGCTTGCGGAAGTATTTGGGACTTCCCGAGAGGTTCCTCAAACGTACATTGAGCGCCCCGGAGTAGATGATCGCTTCCTGAACGATATTACGCGAGACAAGCACATTGTCATTCATGGAGCATCCAAGCAAGGAAAGACATGCCTCCGTAAGTATCACCTTGCCGAGAATGACTATGTAGTAATTCAATGCACGCGCGATTCTTCAAAGGCATCGCTTTATGAAATGCTACTGAAGCACGCGGGGGTCAAGTGCGAGGTTAGCGAAAGTAGAACTCTTAGCGGTTCAAGAAAGTTGCACGCAACCATAAGTGCCGAAGGAAAAATTCCTCTGATAGCGGAAGGATCGGTGGATGGCGGGCTTGAGAGCGAGAATGGTCACGAGAACGTTACTGAATCTAAGGACTTCGAAATTGACCCCGAGGACGCGAACGACGTGGTTCGTGTGCTGAAAGCTGCTGCCTTCAAAAAGTACGTCGTGATTGAGGATTTTCACTATCTTGATGAGGACGTCCAACAAGCCTTGGCGTTTGATCTTAAGGTGTTTCACGAAATGTCGGAGTTCGTATTTATCGTTGTTGGGGTTTGGCTAGAAGCAAACAAGCTCACTCTTTACAACGGCGATCTATCCGGCCGTATCGCAACGATAAATGCAGATCATTGGGAGCCCGTTCACCTTCAAGAGGTCATCAACTCAGGCACCGCCCTGCTAAACATTTCCATTGGTGAGGCGGTTCAGAAGCTAATCGTTGATGGCTGTCAGGGAAACGTCGGCTTGCTTCAAGAGGTTTGTTATCGCCTCTGCGAGAAGTACAAAATCTGGAACACACAAGAGGACATGGTCGACGTTGGTAGCGAGGCGGACGTAACTGAGATGCTTCGTGCTGTCGCTGACGAACAGGCAGCGCGTTACAGGAACTTTCTTGCTCGGTTCTCAGAGGGCCTCGGCGAAACGCAACTTGAGATGTACAAGTGGATCGGCTACGCGGTAATCACCGCGACTCCAGAGGAATTGCGGCGTGGCCTTCGACCGAACGTTATTTTTCACCGTATCCGTCCGAATCATCCAGCCGGCGACTCCCTTCAACATAACAACGTAATTCAAGCGCTCGAACGAGTGGGTAAGGTTCAGTTCAAGCACAAATTGCAGCCGCTAATTTTTGACTTCAGCAACGGCGAGCTTGTTGTAGTCGATGCAAATTTCTTGGTGTTTGCACAGACCCACACGAATGATGAGCTTCTGGAGTACCTCGGTTTTGAACCACAGGCATAACCCGGCGGTCCACCGGACGCTGCGCGATAAAGCCGCGCAGCGCCGGTGACCTCCACGTTAGCTTAATAAACCAATGGGCATGATCGAAGAATTCAAGAGTGATTTAAAATCGCTTACAAGCCTTCAAGTGTTCAGAAAATACATTCTGAATGGCGAGTGCTATCTTTTGAATAATGATCAACATTTTCATATTAGAGAAGACGTATGTGAAAATTTTTCCGTAGAATTCAATGATGTAGTTATGGTTGGCTCTGGGAAGCTGGGTTTTAGTCTAAAGCCTAGTAAGCGGTTCGTGGAGTTTTCAGATGACTCTGATATTGATATTGCTATAGTTTCACCAATTTTGTTTCAACGTGTCTGGGAAGAAGCTTATTTGTTCAAGAAAAGCGCAGCTGACTGGCCAAAAGCTAACGCTTTTTTTAAATACTTATCTGAAGGCTGGATAAGACCGGACAAGCTGCCATCAAGCGATTATTTTGATTTTTCTAAGCAATGGTGGGGTTTTTTCAATATTCTAACGGCAACAGAAAAGTATGGCCCGTATAAAATCAGAGCAGGATTGTATCACTCACACTTCTTTCTAAAAGAATACCAAACCATTTGCATCGAGCAGTGTATGCAGGAGATACATTAATGGATACATCAGCTTCCAACAGGCGTCTTAGAACATTACTTACTGCAATAGGCAATGGATCATTGATCCCCCAGCCTGATTTTCAAAGGCGCCTGGTGTGGACCAATAAAGATAAAATTGAATTTATAAGAACTGTATTAGAAGGTTACCCATTTCCTGAAGTGTATATAGCTGCTGGCAAAGTAGATCCTAAAACAGGTGAAGGTTCAGAAGTTATTGTTGATGGGCAGCAACGACTAACAACTTTGTACCAGTATTTCAAGGACTCTCCTGATATTAAAGTCACGAATAAGATACCAAAATACTCTGAATTGGAAGAAGATAAACAAATAGAATTCCTAGAGTACAGGGTTGTAGTGCGAGATATGGGCAATATGCCTGTGGATGAAATTCGCGAGGTGTTTAAAAGAATCAATTCAACCAGCTATGGTTTGAACGCAATGGAGTTGCATAATTCAAGATTCAACGGGGAATTTAAAAAAGCAGGAGAAGAAATCAGCGAAATTCCGTTTTTTGAAGACCATAAAATATTTACTGCTGGCGACATAAAGAGAATGAATGACGTTAAGTACTGTTTAACCATGATGATTGCCGCCATGAGTACTTATACAAACAGAGATAAAGAGCTAGAAGAGTACTTGGAAAAATACAACGAGGAATTCACAATAAAAGAAAAAATACTATCGGAGTTTACTGCTACTCTACAATTCATAGATAAACTCAATTTCGATAACACATCTAGAGTTTTTAAAAAAGCTGATTTTTATAGTTTGTTTGTTGAAATTCACCGCGCAATATATAAAGAGAAAGTTGACCTTGACGCATCAAAAGTTCGTGCGAACTTAGACGCCTTTTACAATAAGGTTGAGCTTGCATCCGTTGGTGGAGTACCTGAGGACAGTGAGCATATGAAGTACTACAAGGCAGCACTTCAAGCAAGCAACGATAGAAGCAGTAGAATTACAAGAGGCAGTCTAATTAGAGGAGTAATTTCCGAGATTTAAGCTAACATGCGCTTCCAGCCGACGCGCCAAAGGCGCGCGTGGCTGAAACTTGACGTTAGAAGCAGCCGAAACAAAGCCGTTGCATAACCCCTGAACCCCCAAGGTTAATGGGACCAGACCACAATTTTGCCACTCCCCTGGTGCTCTTAAGCTGCCTTGTTCCAGCCCTTTCCCTTCACGGGAGAGGGCTTTTTTACTGCTGTCGGGGGTGCATATGGCGCGGCAGAAGCGGTGCCTTGTTTTCAGTGCAGCAGCTGGCTGGCGGCTTCGCGGCTGCGGTGGGCGAATACGCGGGCGAAATCGACGTGGGGGATGTGCAGTGGCGGGAAGCCGGCGCGGCGGGTGATATCGGCCACCAGTTCGCGCAGGTAGGGGAACAGCACCAGGGCGCAGTGTTCGTTGACCAGCTGTTCCAGTTCGGCATCGCGCCGCTGGGCTGGCAGGTCGAACAGCCCCAGCCCTTCGGCCTGGAGGCGGAACGGGCCGTCGGCATCGTTGAAGGCGATGGTCAGGTAAACGCGCAGGTGGGGCGGCTGCAGCTCGTGGCGAATCTTGAATTCGGTCTGTATCTGGGCCTGGCCCGTGGCGCTGGCAAAGCGCGGGTTGAGCGCGAAATCGAGGCGCAGCAACTTGAAGTCGTTAAGGCAGGGCGGGGTTGTGGTGATCATGGCGACCCTCATGATGCTTGCGCAAAAAGCATCTGGCTGGCGAAGAAAAAAGCGCCGCAGGCTGGGCGCGCAACGGTTGAGCGATGAGGCGTATTGGCTGTGCGTTGAAGCAGCGGGACGATGACTGCACCGCAGCTGTTGGCGGGTGTTGCAATGTCGCCACTTATACCAGTGGCGGGGGCCGGCGCGCAAGAGGGAAGCCGGGCGGACGGGTTACAGTTGCAGCTGGCGCGGCGTCAGCGGGGTTTCGTAGATGGCCGGTACCGGTGTTTGGCGGCTGTTCTGGTCGCCGTGGGCGGGGCGGGCCAGATGGCTCAGGCTCCACAGGCTGACGGCGAGGGCGGCCAGTGCCACCAGGCCGAAGCTCAGTTGCAGTGGACAGCGCCACAGGGGTGGCAGTGGCGGCAGGGGGCTGATGATCGGTTGGGCGGCCTGGCGGGTGGGGGCTGTCGGCATGGTGTGGGTGGCTGTCCGGCTGGGGGTTGGCGGATGATGTGTGTCTCTTCGGCCGATAGTGGGCGGAGCATTAGCATGATGTTGAAAAAGTCCCATCCGGGGCCTTTTCAACGACGCAAGCCGAAAATGCGATTTCTATCTTGCTCACAAAATCAATCATTACTTCGTAATGGATTGATTTTGGTCGCCCGTCCATGGGCTCCAGCAGGCTGTTTTTTAACAGCCTGTTAGCCGGATGTTCACCTTTACAAATGGCGGGAATCTGGCTAGGCTAGCGGGCTTGCACGAAACTTGACCCAGGACCGACGGAGGCACGAGCGCAGCCCCATGAAGCAGCAGAATATTCGAAACTTTTCCATCATCGCCCATATCGACCACGGCAAATCGACTCTGGCCGACCGCCTGCTGGAGGAAACCGGCGCCCTGACCGATCGGGAAAAAACCGACCAGTTTCTCGACAAGATGGAGTTGGAACGCGAGCGCGGCATCACCATCAAGGCGCAGGCGGTATGCCTGAACTACCGGGCCGACAATGGCCAGAACTATATTCTCAACCTGATCGACACACCGGGGCATGTCGATTTCACCTATGAGGTGAGCCGGTCGCTGATGGCCTGCGAGGGCGCGCTGCTGGTGGTGGATGCCTCCCAGGGGGTTGAGGCGCAGACCCTGGCCAATGTCTATCTGGCGATTGATGCCGACCTGGAGATTGTGCCGGTGCTCAACAAGGTCGATCTGCCGGGCGCCGAGCCCGAGCGGGTGAAGGAGGAGATCGAGGAGATCATCGGCCTTGACACCTCGGACACCATTGCCGCCAGCGCCAAGGAAGGCATCGGTATTCACGAGATTCTCGAATCCATCGTGCGCAAGGTGCCGGCCCCCAAGGGTGATCCCCAGGCGCCGCTGCAGGCGCTGGTGTTCGATTCCTGGTACGATTCCTATCAGGGCGTTATCGTGCTGGTGCGCATTGTGGCCGGCACCCTGAAAAAGGGCGACAAGTTCCTGTTCATGGCCAGCCGGCGCAGCTACGAAGTTCTTAAGCTGGGGGTGTTCGCGCCCCATCCGCTGGAGCGCGCGGAATTGCAGGCCGGCGAGGTCGGCTTTCTCATCGCCGGCATCAAGGTGGTCAAGGACGCCAAGGTGGGTGACACCATTACCCATCTGCACCAGCCGGCGCAGCAGGCGCTGCCGGGCTTCAAGGAAGTGAAGCCGATGGTGTTTTCCGGCCTGTATCCCATCGATTCAAGCGAATACGATCTGCTGCGTGACGCGCTGGAAAAACTGCAGCTCAACGATTCGTCGATCAGCTTCGAGCCGGAAAACTCGGTGGCGCTGGGATTCGGTTTTCGCTGCGGTTTTCTCGGCCTGTTGCACATGGAGATTGTGCAGGAACGGCTGGAGCGCGAGTTCGGCATTGATCTGATCACCACGGCGCCGACCGTTGTTTACCGGGTGACCACCATCAAGGGCGAAGAGCTGCGCGTCGACAGCGCCAACAAGCTGCCGGATATCCAGTATATTGACTGCATCGAGGAGCCGTTCATTCTGGCGTCGATCCATGTGCCCAACGAATTTGTCGGCACGGTGCTGGCGCTGTGCGAGGAAAAACGCGGGGTGCAGCGCGAGATCCGCTATCTGACCGCCAGCCGGGTGATGATTGTCTACGAACTGCCCCTCAACGAGATCGTGCTCGATTTCTATGACCGGCTCAAATCCATCACGCGCGGTTATGCCTCGCTGGATTACGAGCATCTGGATTACCGGCCCAGCCCGCTGCTGCGCATGAACGTGCTGATCAACGGCGACAGTGTCGATGCCCTGTCGCTGATTGTGCATCGCGACAAGGCCCAGGCGCGGGGCCGCGAGCTGGTGGCGAAGATGAAGGAGTTCATTCCGCGCCAGCAGTATGTGGTGGCCATTCAGGCGGCTATTGGCGGCAAGATCATCGCCCGTGAAACGGTCAAGGCCCTGCGCAAGGACGTGACCGCCAAATGCTACGGCGGCGACATCAGTCGCAAGCGCAAGTTGCTGGAAAAACAGAAGGAAGGCAAGAAGCGCATGAAGCAGATCGGCAGTGTTGAATTGCCGCAGGAGGCCTTTTTGGCCATTCTTAAGGTAAAAGACTAAAAAGATGAGCGAACTGATTGAAATGAAAGAAAAAACCGTCAAGAAACCCTGGTATCGTGAATACGGCGAAGCCCTGCTGGTGGCCGCCGTTCTGGCCCTGATCATCCGCACCTTTGTGGTGCAGGCGTTCAAGATTCCGTCGGGCTCGATGGAGGACACGTTGCTGATTGGTGACCATCTGCTGGTGAGCAAGTTTGTTTACGGCAGCCGGATTCCCTTTACCGACCAGTTCGTGCTGCCGCTGACGACGCCGGAGCGGGGCGATATCATCGTGTTTGAATTTCCCGAGGATGCCGACAAGAGCTGGTGGCAGCGGCGTGATTTCATCAAGCGCATCATCGGCCTGCCCGGTGATCTGGTGGAGGTGCGCGACAAGCAGGTCTATGTCAACGGCAGCCTCTATCACATTCCCCAGGAGATTCACAAGGAACACGAGATCATCCAGCCCGGCAGCCGGCCCCATCCGCAGGATCGGCGTGACTTCATGGCGCCGGTACGGGTACCGGCGGGGCATTATTTCGTGATGGGCGATAACCGCGACCGCTCTTATGACAGCCGCTTCTGGGGTTTTGTCCAGCGTGAGCAGATCAAGGGCAAGGCCTTCATTAAGTACTGGTCGTGGGATGCCGAGCGAATGCTGCCGCGCTGGTCGCGGATTGGTCGGCTGATCGAGTAACGGGCCGGAGCGGCGGTTCCGGCGGCTTTTTCTTCTGGCAGCGAAAGGCGGACGCAGCATGGCGAAACAGACGCCGATGATGCGGCAGTATCTCGAAATCAAGAGTCAGTATCCCGACGCCATCCTGTTTTTCCGGCTCGGCGACTTCTACGAAATGTTCCTTGACGATGCCGTGATCGCCGCGAAGGTGCTCGACATCGCCCTGACCAGCCGCAACAAGGGCGCCGAGGAACAGATTCCCCTGTGCGGCATTCCCTATCACAGCGCCCAGCCCTATCTCAGTCGCCTGGTGGCCGCCGGTCACAAGGTGGCCATCTGCGAGCAGGTGGAAGACCCGCGCATGGCCAAGGGCATTGTCCGGCGCGAGGTGGTGCGGCTGGTGACGCCCGGCACCGTGCTGGAGCCGGAACTGCTCAGTGCCGATCGCAACAGCTATCTGCTGGCTATCAGCTGCAGCGCGCGCCAGCGCTATGGCCTGGCCAGTCTCGATCTGTCGACCGGCCAGTTCCGTGTCACCAGCGCCCAGCATCCCGAGGAGGTGCGTCGCGAGCTGCTGGCCATTGAGGCCCGTGAGCTGCTGGTGGCCGAGGGCGAGCGTGCCACGCTGGTGACCCGCCTGGCGCTGGCGCCAGAGCAGGTTGCCTCGTTGGCGACCCTGCCCGACGGAGTGTTCACCGCCGAGGAGGGCGCGGCGCGCCTCAACGCCTGCTACGGCACCAGCGATCTGACCGTTTTTGGCTGTGCCGACGATGAGGCCGCCATCGCGGCGGCCGGCGCGGTGCTCTACTATGTCGAGCAGACCCAGAAGGGCCAGGCGGCCCATCTGCGGCCCCTGACCTGTTATCAGATTCAGGACAGCATGGTGCTCGATGAGGCTACCCGCCGCAATCTGGAACTGACCCAGACCCTCAGTGGCGCTCAGCGCAAGGGGTCGCTGCTCGGGGCACTCGACCGCACACTCACCGCCATGGGCGGCCGCTTGCTGCGCCAGTGGCTGCTGCGGCCGCTGCTGGATTGTCAGGCCATCGATGCCCGGCTTGATTTTATCGCCCAGGCCATTGATCAGCCGCGCCAGCGCCAGCAGCTACGCGAGCTGTTGCGCACCATCAACGATCTGGAGCGGCTGCTGTCGCGCATCAGTATGGGCAGTGCCAGTGCCCGTGATCTGGTGGCGCTGCGGAACTCGTGCCAGCCGCTGCCGCCCCTGCGCCAGCTGTGTGGCGAACTGGCCGGCGTGCTGGCGGCGCGCTTGCATCAGCAGATCGATCCGCTGGAGGATATGGCCGGGCTGCTGGCCCGCGCCCTGGCCGACGAACCGCCGGCTGGCCTGCGTGACGGTGGCCTGATCCGTGACGGCTATGATCAACCGCTTGATGAACTGCGCCAGATCAGCCGTGACGGCAAGGGTTTCATTGCCCGGCTGGAACGGCAGGAGCGCGAGCGCAGCGGCATTGCCAGCCTGAAGGTGCGCTACAACCGGGTGTTCGGCTATTATATCGATGTCCCCAAGACCCAGCTGGCCAAGGTGCCGGTCGACTACCAGCGCAAGCAGACCCTGGCCAATTCCGAACGCTACTTCACGCCGGAGCTGAAGGATTACGAGGACCGGGTGCTGGGCGCCGAGGAGGCCATCGCCGAGCGCGAATACCAGCTGTTCGAGGAGCTGCGCCAGCAGATTGGCGCCGCGCGCCAGCGTATCCAGGCCACCGCCGAGGGCCTGGCGGCGCTGGATGTGCTGCTGGCCCTGGCCGATGTGGCGCATGAGCGCAACTACTGCCGGCCGCGTTTGCACGAGGGTGCGCGGCTTGAGATTATTGCTGGCCGGCATCCGGTGGTGGAACTGCTGACCGGCAGCGATCCCTTTGTCAGCAACGATGTGCTGCTCGACACCGACAGTCACCAGCTGCTGATGGTCACCGGTCCCAACATGGCCGGTAAATCGACCTTCATGCGCCAGGTGGCGCTGATCACCCTGATGGCGCAGATGGGCAGTTTCGTGCCGGCGCAGCAGGCCGAAATTGGTCTGGTGGACCGCATCTTCACCCGTGTCGGGGCCAGTGACAACCTGGCGCGCGGCCAGTCGACCTTCATGGTCGAGATGAGCGAGACGGCCTACATTCTCAATCACGCCACGCCGCGCAGCCTGATTCTGCTTGATGAAATCGGCCGGGGCACCTCTACCTTCGACGGCATCAGCATCGCCTGGGCGGTGGCCGAATATTTGCATGACAATCCCCAGCTGGCGGCCAAGACCCTGTTCGCCACCCATTACCATGAACTGACCGATCTGAGCCGCACCCGCAAGGGCATTGAGAATTTCAACATTGCCGTGCGCCAGTGGCAGGACCAGATTGTCTTTCTGCGCACCATTGTGCCGGGGCCGGCCAGTCATTCCTATGGCATTCAGGTGGCGCAGTTGGCCGGCTTGCCGCAGCCGGTTATCCGCCGGGCCAAGGAGATTCTGGCCAATCTGGAACGGGGAGAGTATTCGGACGAAGGCCTGCCGCTGCTGGCACAGAGCCAAAAATCTGACAGGAAGACGTCAGCCGCGCCGGTCGATCCGCTGCGCCAGCGGCTGCGCCAGCTCGATATCAACCGCATGACACCCTTGGAAGCGCTGAGCTGTATCCATGAACTCTGCCAACTGCTTGATGACTGAGCGCCGCCCGTGCGGCATCGTTACCGTTCTGCTGCCGGCCCTGCTGCCGCTTGTATTGCTGCTGGCACTGCTGTGGCCCCAACCGGCCTGCGCCTCGCCCCAGAGCGACTACACCGCCGCCCGCGAGGCCTACCATGCCCTGCTCAGGTCGAACAGCCGCCAGCAGTACCGCCACCACTGGGAGCGGGTACTTGATCCCTTGGCGACCTTTGTGCGGCGCTATCCCCAGCATGCCCGTGCCGCCGATGCCTGCTATCTGCTGGGCCAGGGCTATGAGAAACTTTCCGCCATCTCGCATCAGCGGGATGATCTGCAGCAGGCCCTGAGTCATTACCAGCGGCTGTTCGAGCGCTACCCGGCCAGCTCGCTGGCCGACGATGCCCTGTTGCACAGTGCCCGCATCCAGCAGCAGCGGCTGGCTGACAACGTACAGTCCCGCCAGCTGCTGCAGCGCCTGCTGCGCCAATATCCGCGCGCTGACATGGCCGCGCCGGCCCGCACTCTGCTGGCGCAGCTGGGCGAAGCGCCACCCGCCTCGCCGGCACCGGTTGCTACCCCGGCCGCCCAGGCCGGCGGCAGTCAGATCGAGGATATCCGTTATTCCGTCGGCGCCGACCATACCCGTTTGGTCATTGAACTCAGCGGCGAGACGCCCTACCAGCTTGGCAACCTCAGCGGCCCGCCACGGTTTTATCTGGATCTGGCCGGTGCCCGCAGCCGGGCCGGTCTGCCGGAGACGTTCAGCGTGCGGGGCGCGCCGGCTCTGCGCGCCATCCGCCAGGGCAAGGGAACCCATGGTGTGCGCCTGGTGTGCGATTTTGACCGCCTGCCGGGCTATCAGGTGTTCACCCTCACGCAGCCGTTCCGTATCGTGGTCGATTTCAGTCATGATCAGCACGCCAGCCTGACGGCCAACCCGCCGCAGTTGCGCGAGGCTCCGGCCAGTGCGCCGCGCCAGCCGGCCGGCGATGCCGTGACTGCCCTGCTGCCGGCCAAAAGCGCCGAGCCGGTGCAGCGGCTGCAGCTGCCGCCGCTGAAAAAGAAACAGCGTCTGCGCATTGTGGTCGATGCCGGTCATGGCGGTAAAGACCCCGGTGCGGTGGGCGCCGGCGGCCTGTACGAGAAGGATATCACGCTGGCAATGGCCAAAAAGCTGGCCGAGCAGCTGCGGCAGCAGGTGTCCTGCGAGGTGCTGCTGACCCGTGAGCGCGATGTCTATCTTACCCTGCAGCAGCGCACCGCTTTTGCCAATGAGGTGGATGCCGACCTGTTCGTGTCGATCCATGCCAATGCCAGCCTCAACAAGGCGGCCCATGGCACGGAGACCTTTTTTCTCAATTTCTCCAAGAACGACAAGGCCATTGAGGTGGCGGCGCGGGAAAACGGCATGAGCTTGAAGGAGGTCAGCGACCTGGAGCTGATTCTGTTTGATCTGATGGCCAACGCCAAGATCAACGAATCGAGCCGGCTGGCCACGGAGATTCAGCAGGCGATGGTGAAGCGGCTGCGCCAGAAATATCCGGTTCGTGACCTGGGGGTGAAGCAGGGGCCGTTCCATGTGCTGCTCGGCGCCACCATGCCTTCGGTGCTGGTCGAGGTGGCTTTTATCAGCCATGCCAAGGAGGCCAGTTATCTCAAGAACAGCCATTACCAGGCTCAGGCCGTTCTCGGCATCAGTCAGGGCGTGGCCAATTACCTGCGTTCGCAGAATCTGCTGGCCGAAAGGTAGACCGTCGCCATGCCGCATCAGCGTCCCGTCGTTGTCTGTCCCGATCTGAATCCGCCGGCCAGCTTCGCCGGCGATTTCGCCACCGCCCGGCCGGCCGTGCTTGAGCAGCTGCGTGGCTGGCGCGATCATTGCGCGCAGCTGATCCGCACGGCCCATCGCCAGGGTGCCAGTGGCCGTCAGACCGTGGTGGCTCTGACAGCCATGACCGATAGCCTGACCGGCTTTCTCGCCGGGTTCTGCCGGCGCGATCTGCCGCCCGACGAGGACAGTGCGCTGATTGCCCTGGGGGGGTACGGCCGCGGCGAGATGAATCCCTATTCCGACATCGACCTGATGTTCTTCAGCCCCGGACCGGCCAGCGCCAGTCTGCAGGAGCTGTCACAGCGCATGCTCTATCTGCTGTGGGATCTGGGATACGATGTCTCGCCCTGTGTGCGCAGCCGGCAGGATTGCCTGCAACTGGCCGAGCAGGATCTGACGGTGGCCACGGCCATGCTCGATTCGCGTTTTCTGGCCGGCAATGCCGCCGTTCACGACCTGTACCGCAAACAGGTGCATGCGGTGCTGCTCAACCGCAACAGCCAGGAATTCATCCGCGCCAAGCTGGCGGAGAGCGAGCAGCGCCGCCGCCGTTTCGGTTCGTCGGTCTATCTGCTGGAGCCCAACATCAAGGAAGGCGAGGGCGGTCTGCGCGATCTGCACACGGCCTGGTGGGTCTGTCAGGTCAAGTACAAGCTCGACAGTCTGCGCGGTCTGGTCATCAAGGGCGTAATCAGCGAGGAGGAACATCAGCAGTTCTTCAGCCTGCTCGAGGCCCTCTGGCGCATCCGCAATGAGCTGCATTATCTTTCACCACGCAAGAACGACCAGCTGCACTTTGACAAGCAGGAACAGCTGGCCGCTTTTTTTGGCTATCAGGATTGCAGAACGGCCCTGGCGGTCGAGCAGTTCATGCAGCACTACTACGAAACCGCCAGCCGGGTGGAACATCTGGCCTCCAGCCTGATCGCCCGGGCACAGAGCACCACCCAGAGTGAACACCGCCTGCTGGGCTACCTGAAACGCCGCAACATCGATGAGAACTTCTTCGCCTTGCGCGGCGAGATCTATCCCTGTCACGACGATCTGTTTGCCCGCGAGCCGGCTCTGATGATGCAGGCTTTTTTTCTGGCCCAGCGCCACGAACTGGCCCTGAGTCTGAAGCTGAAAACCCTGATCCGCGAGAATCAGTTCCGTATCAACGACCGTTTGCGCCGGTCGCGCGCCATGGCCGGCACCTTTCTCGAAATCCTGCGGGGCAAAAAACAGGTCTACGAGATTCTGGCGCAGATGCATCATCTGCTGTTTCTCAACCATTTCATCCCGGAATTCAGGCGTATCTACTGCCGTGTGCAGCACGATGCCTACCATATCTACACCGTCGATACCCATACCCTGTTCGCCGTGCGTGAGATCACCCGGCTGTGGCAGGGGGTCTACCGCGAGAAGAAGCCCCTGCTCACCCGCCTGGCGCAGGAAACCGAGAAACCGCAGCTGTTGATTCTGGCGGTGCTGTTGCATGATATCGGCAAGGGCCAGGGCAGTCAGCATAGCGAAAAGGGTGCCCGCATGATCCCGACCATCGCCCGTCGTTTGGGATTGGGGCGCGAGGACAGCCTGCGGCTGGAGTTTCTGGTGCGCCATCATCTGCAGATGGCCTATATCTCGCAGCGGCGCGACCTGCACGACGACAACCTGATCGCCCAGTTCGCCGCCACCATGCAGATGAGTGAAAACCTCAACATGCTCTATCTGCTGACCTTTGCCGACATCAAGGCCGTTGGCCCCGATGTGTGGACGGAATGGAAGGGCTTTTTGCTGCAGGAACTGTATGAAAAAACCTATACGGTGCTGGAGAAGGGCAATTTTGTGCGCGAGGAGCGCTCGGAGAAGATTCGCAACCGCAAGCGCAAGGTGTTTGAGCTGTTGGCCGAGGAATTCGACCCGCGTCTGGTGCGCGACTGTCTGCGCAACTGTTCGACCCGCTACCTGATGGCCCATCGTTCGGCCAAGATCGCCCAGCACCTGCGCGTGGTGCTGCAACGCGGCGACAGTCCGTTGGCCATGCAGGTCGCCTTCCGGCCCGAACGCAGCTATACCGAGGTCATCATCGTTACCCTGGATGTGCCGGGGCTGTTCACCATCATCGCCGGGGTCATGTCGGCCAACGGCATCAACATCCTTGGCGCCCAGATCTATACGCAGAAGAACGGCACGGCTGTGGACGTTCTGCAGGTGGGCAGTTCCGACGGCCTGATCTACGATGACCCGCGTAAATGGCAGAAGGTGGAGGCCGATCTGCTCTGGTTTCTGCAGGGTCGTGGCCGGGTGGAGGAGGCGGTGCAGAAACGGCGCAGTTCGGTGCAACTGAGCTGCAAGAAAATGGTGCCGCGGGTGCCGCCGCGGGTGGATATCGACAACAGCATTTCCGCCGAGCATACGGTCATCGATATCAGTACCCGTGACGAGGTGGGCCTGCTCTACAGCATCAACCACTGCCTCAACCAACTGGGGTTGTATGTCGGCGTGGCCAAGATCACCACCAAGGGCGAGCGGGCCGGTGACACCTTCTATGTCCAGGACATCTTCGGCAGCAAGATCACCCAGCAGGAGAAGCTCGATGAACTACGCCGCGCCCTGCTGGAGTGTCTGCAGTGACGGCGACGGTCCTTGATCGGCTGATTGATGATTTTCTGTATTTTCTGCGGGTTGAAAAGGGACTGAGCCCGGCCACGCTGGAAGCCTACAGCCGCGATCTGCAGCGCCATGGCGCCTTTTTGCGCCAGCAGGGGCTGACCGGCCTGCAGTCCGTCGATCCGGCGCTGCTGGTGACGTTCTTCGCCGCCCTGCGCCATGAGGGGCTGGGGGTGCGCAGCCGGGTGCGGCTGCTGGCGGCCCTGCGCGGGTTTTATCGTTTTGCCGTCGACCAGCGGCAGCTGACGGAAAACCCCCTGTTGCTGCTCGACAGCCCGCGCCTACTGCAAACCCTGCCCGGTTGCCTGAGCCCGGCCGAGGTGGATCGCCTGCTGCAGGTGCGTGGTCAGGATTGCCTGCTCGACCAGCGTGACCAGACCATGCTGGAACTGCTCTATGCCAGCGGGCTGCGTGTGTCTGAACTGGTCGGGCTGCGCTGCAGCGATTATCAGGCCACCACCGGCATGGTGCGGGTCATGGGCAAGGGCTCCAGGCAGCGGCTGGTGCCTGTCGGTGAGCCGGCCCAGGACTGTCTCAGACATTACCTGGCCCAGGTCCGGCCGCAGCTGCTGAGCGATGCCGACAGCCCGGCGCTGTTTCTCAGCCGCCGGGGCAGGGGCTTGACACGCCAGGGCTTCTGGCTGATGATAAAGCGCCGTGCCCGCCAGGCCGGCCTGACACAGACCATCACCCCCCACACCCTGCGCCATTCCTTCGCGACCCATCTGCTTGAAAACGGCGCGGACCTGCGGGTCGTGCAGATGCTGCTGGGACACGCCGACATCACCACCACGCAGATCTATACCCATGTCAGTCGCGAGCACCTGCAACGGGTGCATGAGCGTTTCCACCCGCGCCCCTAGGGCGCGCACCATCGAGGAGTGCATGAAATACCTGGTATTGCTGGGCGACGGCATGGCCGACGAGCCCATGGACGAACTTGGCGGCAAGACCGTGCTGCAGGCCGCCCGGACCCCTTTTATGGACCGATTGGCCAGTGCCGGCGAGTTGGGCATGGCCCAGACGGTGCCGGCCGCCTACCATCCCGGCAGCGATGTCGCCAACCTCAGCGTGTTCGGTTACGATCCGGCCAGCTGCTACACGGGTCGCTCACCTTTGGAAGCGGCCAGCATGGGAGTGCGGCTGGCGCCCGAGGATGTGGCCTTTCGCCTGAATCTGGTCGATATCGTGCATCATCAGGGCAAGCTGTATATGGCCGATTTCGCCGCCGGCCATATCAGCAGTGGCGAAGCGCGCGAGCTGATTCTGAGCCTGCAGGACGAATTGGGCGATGCGGATTTCGAGTTCCACCCCGGAGTGTCCTACCGTCATCTGCTGGTCTGGCGCAACGGTGAGGACCGGTTGCGGTTCGTGCCGCCTCACGACATCATCAACCAGAGCATTGAAGACAAGATGCCGCAGGGGCAGGGTGCCGAGGTTCTGATCAACCTGATGACATCGGCTCAGATGCTGCTCAAGAACCATCCGGTCAACCTGCGACGCATCCGCGACAATCAGGTGCCGGCCAGTTCCATCTGGCTGTGGGGTCATGGTCGGGCGCCGCAGATGCCGACCTATGCCGAAAAATTCGGCATCAGCGGAGCGGTGATTTCCGCCGTTGACCTGATTAAGGGAATTGGTGTCTATGCCGGTCTTGAGGTGATTGAGGTGCCTGGCGCGACGGGTTATGTCGATACCAACTATGCCGGCAAGGCCGCGGCGGCGATCGATGCGCTCAGCCGGCATGATTTCGTCTACCTGCATGTCGAGGCCCCGGACGAGGCCGGCCATGCCGGCAACCTGGAGGAAAAGATCCGCGCTATCGAGCGGTTTGACGCCGAGATCGTCGGCGCCGTGCTGCAACAGCTGTCAGAGCCCTATCGTCTGCTGCTGTTGCCCGATCATCCCACGCCCCTGCATCTGCGCACCCATTCGCGTGATCCGGTTCCCTATGTGCTGTACGATTCGCGACAGGACAGGGCCAGCGGCCTGACCTACTGCGAGCAGGCGGCGCACAGCACCGGCCGCTTCTGTGAGCAGGGACACCTGCTGCTGCCGCAGCTGCTGCAGCGCGCCTGACTGCGGACCAGGTCGACGCCATGCTGTCTTCCCTGCTGCCCGCCGCCCTGTGCCGCCTGCCACGCAATCGCATGACCCTGGCTGGTCTGTTGCTGGTGGGGCTCATGTGTCTGCTGGCATTGCTGGCCCCCTTGCTGCCGGGCGATCCCGGCGCGGTGGACATCGGCCGCCAGCTGTTGCCTCCCGGTCCCGACGCCTGGCTTGGTACCGACGATCTGGGGCGTGATGTGCTGACACGTATCGCCTATGGCGCGCGCATTTCGCTGTTGGTCGGATTGGTGGCGGTCGGCATCGCCACGCTGATCGGGATTCTGCTGGGGGCGCTGGCGGGTTACTATGGCGGCTGGGTCGACATCCTAATCATGCGTTTTGTCGATATCATGCTGTGTTTCCCGTCATTTTTTCTGATTCTGGCGGTCATTGCCTTTCTGGAGCCGTCGATCTGGAACATCATGGCCATCATCGGCCTGACCGGCTGGATGGGTGTGGCGCGGCTGGTGCGGGCCGAATTTCTGTCCCTGCGCCAGCGCGATTTTGTTCTGGCGGTACGTTCCTTGGGGGCTTCCGACAGCCGCATCATCTTCCGCCATATTCTGCCCAATGCCCTGTCGCCGGTGCTGGTATCGGCCACCCTGGGAGTGGCCGGCGCCATACTGACCGAAAGCTCCCTGTCGTTTCTGGGCATCGGGGTGCAGCCGCCCACGCCCTCCTGGGGCAACATGCTGATTACCGGCAAGCAGACCCTGGGGACGGCCTGGTGGCTGTCGCTGTTTCCCGGTCTGGCCATTCTGCTGACGGTGCTGGGTTACAATCTGCTGGGGGAGGGGTTGCGCGATCTGTTTGATCCCCGTAGTGGTGATGCCTGATGGCGCCGCAAAAACGCACCCGTTTTTGCGCCAGCTGCATGGCTGAACGGCCGGGGCCGTCTCAAACTGCTGGCCCAGGGCCAACGTGACAGGGCGCAGGAGGGAGAAGCCGTTGCGATGTCGCTGAAGCAGTTGTTACACCTGACTCCGGCCGGATTGATCGAGGCACGGCTGCAGGCGGTGACCGCCGGCCGTTTTGGCCTGATCTATGACAGCTATCACCCACAATCCGCGTTTCGCCAGCAGTTTCCATTGCGTAAGGATTATCTGCGCTTTGCCGCCGCAGCGGCCCTGCGGCAGTGCCGTCTGCTCGACTACCAGCTGGTTCAGCAGTGGCACCGGGCTGATCATGCCGAGGTGCTGTTCTGGCTGCGGCTGCAGGCGCCGCCGCGACCGGTCGATGCCTGGTTGGAGCTGGCCGAGCTGGACCGGACGGCTCATGGCTGGCGTTACCGTTGCGGCTATCGGCTGAGCTGGCCGGAACCGCCGGCGCCGGATACCGTTGATCCCGAGCGTCTGCGTCTTGAAGGTCTGTGTTTCTGATCTGCTCAGTATCCTGGAGGCACGATGCCTGAATTGCCCGAAGTGGAAACCGTGCGGGCCGGGCTCGAACCGCACCTGCTGCACCGCCGTCTGGTGGCCTGTCAGGTTTATCAGCCTCGGCTGCGCTATCCGGTGCCGGCCGATCTGGCCGTCCGTCTGTACCAGCAGACCATCCACCAGTTGAGTCGCCGCGGCAAGTATCTGCTGCTGCACTGCGCGAGCGGCACGCTGCTCATTCATCTGGGCATGTCCGGTAGCCTGCGCTTGCTGCGCAAGCTGGAGCCGGCCGGCCGTCACGATCAGGTTGATCTGCTGCTCGACGATGGCACCTGTCTGCGGTTTCATGACCCCCGCCGTTTTGGTCTGCTGCTGTGGCAGCCGGCCGGGCAAGGAGAGCATCCGCTGCTGGTGGGTCTGGGGCCGGAGCCCCTGTCGTCGGCCTTTACCACAGAGGTTCTGGCGCGGGCCTGCAACACCAGCCGCCAGGCCATCAAGGTCCGGCTGATGGACAGCCGCGTGGTGGTCGGCGTTGGTAACATCTACGCCAACGAGGCCCTGTTCGTCGCCGGTATCGATCCGCGCCGGCCGGCCGCCAGCCTCACGCGCGCGGAACTGCGCCAGCTGGTGCGTGCCGTCAAACAGGTGCTGCGGCTGGCCATTGCCGCTGGTGGCACCACCTTGCGCGATTTCGTCGATGGCAGCGGTCAACCCGGCTATTTCAGCCAGCAATTGCGTGTCTACGGTCGTGAGGATGAACCCTGTCGTCGCTGCCAGCGGCCCATTGTCCAGTGTCGCCTGGCCCAGCGCTCGACCTATTTCTGTCCCCACTGTCAGCCGCCGCTGGCATCACCCTGAGGAACGACACCATGGATGGTTACCCCTTTGTGCTGCCCTATCAGGTCCGTATCAGCGACATCAATTATGGTGGCCATGTGGCCAATTCGGCGGTACTGGATTTTTTTCAGGAGGCGCGCATTGCCTTTCTGCGGCAGCTGGGTGGTTTTACCGAGCTGGCCATCGGCGATGGTTGCGGTCTGATTCTGCCCGAGGCGCAACTGTTCTACCGTGCCGAGATGTTTCATGGCGATTTGCTGGAGATAGGAGTCCGGCTACGGGAGAGCCAACGCTCGGCCGTGGTGCTGGAGTACCGCATTGAACGGCAGGGAACCCTGACCGCCGAAGGCAGCACCGTGCTGGTGGCCTTTGACTACGGGGCGCGCAAGCCGCGGCGGCTGCCGGCGGCCTTTGTCGAGCGCATCAGGTGCCTGCAAGCGGCAGCAGAGGAAGGATCTCCGTTTCCGTGAGGGTGCTGCCGCCCCCATCGGCGGTTTTCTGGTACAGGTACCGATCCGGTTGACCGTTCTGGTTGCGGTCGAAGTTGGTCTGGATCACGACACTGAAGGATTTTATGGCAGCTTCCGCGTCGCCAACGGCAACGATGGTCCAGGTCTGGCCGTTGGGAATGCCGATTATTTGCTCGGTGTTGCCAATTTTGAAGCTGGCGGGGCCAACCAGAGGATCGGTGAAGCCGTAGTAGGTCTGGAAGTCGGTAAAATATACCTCTTGGGTCAGGCGAATCTGCCGCAGGCAGGTGTAGACCGTTACCATCTGGGCCTTGTCGCGGTAGCCGCGATACTGCGGAATGGCGATAGTGGCCAGAATGCCGATGATGGTGACGACGGTCAGCAGTTCGATCAGGGTGTAGCCCTTCTGACAGCGAAATCTCCTCATTGGGCTTCTCCCCTGGCGGGCTCGTCGGCAACCGGTTCCTCACGGTCATCGGCCGGGATCGCCGCGAGTTCCAGGTGGTAGCCACCTGTGGCCAGCGGCTGATAACGGAATCGCGGCAGGATCGGGCGATAGTCTTCCGTCAGGTAGCGGGGCACCAGCTGATCAAGCCGTTCGGGCAGGTGCTCGGCATGATCCTGGCGGTACTGGTGCAGGGCCAGCACAAGGAAGGCCTGGGTGGTGGTGAGATTCTCTGTCGGCACGAATTTCTGGCTGGCGACGGGTTCGGGCCGGTTGCTGTGAGTCACCCATTGCGCCAGCAGCAACCCTGCCAGGGCCAGCAGCAACAGCAGCACAGCGCGCTGCCCCTGTTGCCGTCGGATTTCACGCAGTTGCTGTTCGCGTTGCTGTTGCCGAAGTTTGGTGCTGGCGGCTTCGGCCTGGTCGACTTCGCGTTTGGTCTGAGCGACCACGCAGTCGCCACAGAGCAGCAGGCCATCCTCTTCAATGGCACACTGTTCCTCGATCTGTCGACCGCAGCGCTGACAGCTGACAAAATGTTGTTCCGACGGGTTCATGCCGACTCCTGCAGACCCTGAACGCGGTCTGCTACTGTCTTATGGTTTATTCCGTAAGAGTCTACACATATACGCGATGGCACCGAATCGTCAAGCGGCAAGTTTTCCTCTTGACGGCTTTTTCTTTGGCCTGCTAGAGTTCGCGGAAATCTTCACCCGCGATTCCTTTTAAACCGATCCCGTGAGGTCGGTAAAGGAGCCCACATGTGCGCCCCAAAATTGTGCTTTCAGAGTTTTTCAGCCTGTCCGCTTGTGCGGATGGGCTTTTTTGTTGCCGGTCGCCTGGCGACAGGTCCGGCGCGGCTTGTGAACAAGGAGGTCTTCAATGGCGCAGACTGAAACCGTTCTTCTTGACCGGGAAGCCATCCGCCGGGTCATCACGCGGATCACGCATGAAATTCTGGAAAAAAACAAGGGCTGCCAGGGGCTGGTGCTCATGGGAATCCGCAGCGGTGGTGACCATCTGGCCAGCCTGATCCGGCAACGTATCGCCGATATCGAAGGGGCCGAGGTGCCTCAGGGCGCTATCGATGTGACCCTCTACCGCGACGATGTGGCGACGGGCCAGCCCCGGCCGGTGGGCAAGACCGATATCCCCTGTGCCCTGGATGGCCGTCATGTGATCCTGGTGGATGAGGTGATCTACACCGGCCGCACCATCCGCGCCGCCATGGACGCCCTGATGGATATTGGTCGCCCCGGCTCGGTGCAACTGGCGGTACTGATCGATCGCGGCCACCGCGAACTGCCGATCCGGCCGGACTATATCGGTCGCAATGTGCCGACCGCCCGTGATGAACAGATTCTGGTGAACTTCGATGCCGCGCAGCAGCCCATTGATGTGCGCCTTATCAAACCCTGACCTCCAACCTGTGGGAGAACGATCCATGGCCTTCGCACACAAACACATTCTCAGCACCCAGCCGCTGTCGCGGGAAGACATCGAGCTGATCCTGTCGACGGCGGAAAGCTTCAAGCAGGTAAACCAGCGCGACATCAAGAAGGTGCCGACCCTGCGCGGCAAGACCATCATCAACCTGTTCTATGAGAACAGTACCCGTACCCGTACCTCCTTCGAGATTGCCGGTAAGCGCATGTCGGCCGATACCATTAATATTTCGGCTTCAGGTTCATCGGTCACCAAGGGCGAAACCCTGGAGGACACGGCCAAGAACATCGAAGCGATGAACGCCGATATCATCGTCATCCGCCACGCGGCTTCAGGCGCGCCGGACTATCTGGCCAAACGTCTCAGCCATGCCAGTGTCATCAACGCCGGTGACGGAGCCCACGAGCATCCCAGCCAGGCTCTGCTTGACCTGATGACCATTCGCGAGCACAAGGGCCGGCTTGATGGCCTGACGGTGGCCATTATCGGTGACATCGCCCGCAGCCGTGTGGCCCGTTCCAATCTCTATGCCCTCAAAACCATGGGAGCCACCGTGCGCCTGGCCGGGCCGGCGACCCTGTTGCCGCTGGGCTTGGAGCAGTTGGGGGCCGAGGTTTATACCGACATCAACGAGGCCATCCGCGATGCCGACGTGATCATGATGCTGCGCATTCAGCTGGAACGTGAGGGCGGCAACAAGCTGATTCCGACGTTGCGCGAATACGCCCAGTTTTTCGCCCTCAACCCGCAAAACCTCAAGCTGGCCAAACCCGATGCCATTGTCATGCATCCGGGGCCGCTGAATCGCGGGGTGGAGATCTCCTCCTACGTTGCCGACGGCAACCAGAACGTGATTCTGCAGCAGGTGGAGAACGGCGTGGCCGTGCGCATGGCCCTGCTCTATCTGCTGGCCGGCGGATCGGAAGCGGCACAGTAATTCAAACCTTTTTAGAATGTATTTTCTTACGCCATAACGACGAGGTAAACGCCATGAAAACACTGATTCGCAACGGCCGGCTGATCGATCCATCGCAACAGCTTGACGGCCAGTTCGATCTGCTTATCGAACAGGGCCAGGTCAGCCAGGTTGCCAGCGGTATTGCCGCCGAAGGGGTGGACGAGGTGATTGACGCCAGCGGCCTGCTGGTGGTGCCGGGGCTGGTGGATCTGCATGTGCATCTGCGCGATCCGGGCTACGAGTACAAGGAGGATATTGTCAGCGGCACCCGTGCTGCCGCCGCCGGTGGCTTCACCTCGGTGGCCTGCATGCCCAACACCAGGCCGGTCAATGACTGCAAGGCCATCACCCGTTACATGATCCAGAAAGCCAAGGAGGAAGGTTTTGCCAATGTCTATCCTATTGGCACCATCAGCAAGGGTCAGAAAGGCGAGTCGCTGGTGGAGATGGGCGATCTGAAGAATGCCGGCTGCGTCGGCTTTTCCGACGATGGTCTCAATGTGCAGGATGGTGAGGTGCTACGCCACGCGATGGAATACGCCCGCGGCTTCGATATGCCCATCATCGCTCATTCCGAGGATGACGCGCTCAAGGCTGGTGGTGTGATGAACGAGGGGCGGGTGGCGACGGAGTTGGGGCTGGTTGGCAACCCCTGGGTGGCCGAAGCGGCCAGCGTTGCCCGCGATCTGCTGCTGGCCGAATTGACCGGGGCCCATCTGCACGTCTGTCACATCTCCACCCGCCGCAGTGTCGAACTGATCCGCGATGCCAAAAAACGCGGGGTGCGGGTGACCTGTGAGGTGACGCCGCATCATTTCACCCTGACCGAGGAGGCCGTGCGCGGTTACGATGTCAACGCCAAGGTTGGTCCGCCTTTGCGGACGGCGGATGATGTCGCGGCCATGAAGGAAGGCTTGAAGGATGGCACCATCGATGCCATTGCCACCGATCACGCGCCGCATCACATTGATGACAAGAACGTCGAGTTCAATGTCGCGGCCTATGGTCTGGTGGGGCTGGAAACGGCACTGCCGCTGGCCCTGCGGCTGGTGGAGGAGCAGGTGCTGAGTCTGTCGCAGCTGATTGATTGTCTCAGCTGCCGGCCGGCCCGCATCTTCCGGATTCCGCGTGGCAGCCTGCAGGTCGGCGCTGTTGCCGATGTCACCCTGATTGATCCGGATCTGGAGTGGACGGTTCGGGCGGCGCAACTGCAGTCGCGTGGCAAGAATACCCCGTTCGACGGCTGGCAGCTCAAGGGCGCGGCTGTCCTGACCCTGCTGGCGGGCTGTGCCAGCTATAAACGCAAGGTTTGACAGGGCAGGGGGGTGCGTCACGGTCGACGCATCCCCTGGCCTCCGTAACGCCTGTCTCAAAGGAGAATCCCCCGCATGAAAGCACTCCTGGCGCTGGCCGATGGCACTGTATTCGCTGGCAGCAGTATCGGCGCCGTTGGCGAAGCCACCGGTGAGGTGGTCTTCAATACCAGCATGACCGGTTATCAGGAAATCCTGACCGATCCGTCCTATCATGGTGAAATCGTTACCATGACCTACCCGCAAATCGGCAATACCGGCATCAACCTCGAAGATGTCGAATCAAGCCACCCCCATCTGGCCGGCTTTGTTGTCAAGGAATGCTGCCAGCAGCCGAGCAACTGGCGCAGCTGCCAGACGCTGGATGCCTATCTCAAGGAAAAGGGCATTGTTGGCATCGAAGGCATTGATACCCGTGCCTTGGTACGCCATATCCGCAGTCGCGGTGCCCAGACCGGCATCATCTCCAGCGTTGATCTCGACCCGGCGCGTCTGATCGAAAAGGCCCGCCAGGCCCCCGGTCTGATCGGTCGCGACCTGATCCGCGAAGTGACCACGGCGGCGCCGTACCGCTGGCGTGAAACTCCCTGGCTGCTGGAGTCGGGTTATGGGCAGCAGCAGGAACCGGCGCGGTTTCGCGTGGTGGCCTATGATTTCGGCATCAAGCGCAACATTTTACGGCTTTTGGCGGCGGCCGGCTGTGATCTGACGGTGGTGCCGGCCACCACCCGTGCCGCCGAGGTGCTGGCCCTGCGGCCTGACGGGGTGTTTCTCAGCAATGGGCCGGGCGACCCGGCTCCCCTGACCTATGCCCAGCAGGCCATTGCCGAGCTGCTGGGCAAGGTGCCGCTGTTTGGCATCTGTCTGGGCCACCAGCTGCTGGCCATCGCCCTCGGCGGCAGCACCTACAAGCTCAAGTTCGGTCATCGGGGCGGCAACCAGCCGGTGCGGCAACAAGACAGTGGCCGGGTCGAGATCACCTCGCAGAATCACGGTTTTGCCGTGGCGGCCGACAGCCTGCCCGAAGAGGTCCGCATCACCCACATCAATCTCAACGACAATACCGTTGAAGGGCTGGAACACCCCCGTCTGGCGGCTTTCTCGGTACAGTATCACCCCGAGGCGTCGCCGGGGCCGCATGATGCCCGCTACCTGTTTGGCCGCTTCACCGCGCTGATGGAAAACTTCAGAAATAATCTGAACCAAGGAAAGCTAAATGCCTAAAAGAACAGATATTAACAAGATTCTGATTATCGGCGCCGGCCCCATTGTTATCGGTCAGGCCTGCGAGTTTGACTATTCCGGCACCCAGGCCTGCAAAGCCCTCAAGGACGAAGGCTATCAGGTGGTACTGCTCAACTCCAATCCGGCCACCATCATGACCGACCCGGATTTTGCCGACCGCACCTACATCGAACCGGTTACGCCGGAGGTGCTGGCCAAAATCATCGAGAAGGAACGGCCGGATGCTGTTCTGCCGACCTTGGGCGGCCAGACGGCGCTCAACACGGCGGTGGCGCTGGCCAAGGACGGCACCCTTGACCGCTTCGGCGTCGAGCTGATCGGCGCCAAACTCGAAGCGATTGAGATGGCGGAAGATCGTACCCTGTTCAAGCAGGCCATGGCCCGTATTGGGGTGGCTGTTCCCCGTTCCGGACTGGCGCACAACTTCGATGAAGCCATGGCGGTGATCGAGGAGGTGGGTTTTCCGGCCATCATCCGGCCTTCCTTCACCCTTGGCGGCACCGGCGGCGGCATTGCCTACAACCGCGAAGAGTACGAGACCATGGCCGTGGCCGGTATCGATGCCTCGCCCACCAATGAAATTCTGGTGGAGGAATCGGTCATTGGCTGGAAGGAGTACGAACTGGAGGTGATGCGCGATCTGGCCGACAATGTCGTCATCATCTGTTCGATTGAAAACTTCGATGCCATGGGGGTGCATACCGGCGATTCCATCACCGTGGCGCCGGCCCAGACCCTGACCGACAAGGAATACCAGATTCTGCGCGATGCCTCCCTCAGGATTATCCGCGAAATCGGCGTCGAAACCGGCGGTTCCAATATCCAGTTCGGTATCAATCCGGCCGATGGCCGACTGGTGGTCATCGAGATGAATCCGCGGGTGTCACGCTCTTCGGCGCTGGCCTCCAAGGCAACCGGTTTCCCCATCGCCAAGATTGCCGCCAAACTGTCGGTGGGCTATACCCTTGACGAGATTCCCAACGATATCACCCGCGAAACCCTGGCGTCCTTCGAGCCGACCATTGACTATGTGGTTACCAAGGTGCCGCGTTTTACCTTTGAGAAGTTTCCCAGTACCGATCCGGTGCTGACCACCCAGATGAAGTCGGTTGGCGAGGCCATGGCCATTGGCCGCACCTTCAAGGAGAGTTTTCACAAGGCGTTGCGTTCGCTGGAAATCGGCTGCGATGGCTTCGATAGCAAGCTGTTTGCCAGCCCGCAGGAATACGGTCGCAGCCTGTCCGAGCGCGAACAGGAACTGCTGCGCGACAAGTTGCGCATCCCCAACGCTGATCGGGTCTGGTATCTGGGCGATGCCCTGCGCAGTGGTTTCGACCTGGAGGAGATTCACCAGCTCAGTGGCATTGATCCCTGGTTTCTGCACAATATCGGCCAGATTATCGCGCTGGAAACCGATCTGCAGCAGCAGGCCGAGGCTCTGCTGCAGGCGACGCCGGCCGGACTGGCGTTGCTGCGCCAGGCCAAGCAGTTTGGCTTCAGTGATCGACGGCTGGCCTGTCTGCTTGGCAGCAGCGAAGCGGCGGTCCGCCAGTTGCGTCACAGCTGGGATATCCGGCCGGTGTACAAGCGGGTGGATACCTGCGGTGCCGAATTCGAGGCGCACACGCCCTATCTGTATTCCTGTTACGACCAGGAATGCGAGGCGCAGCCGTCCGACCGGCGCAAGATCATGATTCTGGGGGGCGGCCCCAATCGCATCGGTCAGGGCATCGAGTTTGACTACTGCTGTGTGCACGGCGCCTTCGCTCTGAAAGAGGATGGTTTTGAAACCATCATGGTCAACTGCAACCCGGAAACCGTGTCGACCGATTACGACACCTCGGACCGGCTCTACTTTGAGCCGTTGACCCTGGAGGATGTGCTCGAAATCATTGCTGTCGAGCAGCCGGAAGGGGTTATTGTGCAGTTTGGCGGCCAAACACCGCTGAAACTGGCGGTAGCGCTGGAGCAGGCGGGAGTACCCATTATCGGCACCAGCCCCGATGCCATCGACCGGGCGGAGGATCGCGAGCGGTTCCAGGCGTTGTTGCACAAACTGGAGCTGAAGCAACCGGCCAATGGCCTGGCCCGATCCTTTGAGGAAGCCGAGACCGTGGCGGACCGGATCTGTTATCCGGTGGTGGTGCGGCCTTCCTATGTGCTCGGCGGTCGGGCCATGGAAATTGTTTACACGGTAGAGCAGTTGCGCAACTACATGCAGGTGGCGGTAAAGGCTTCGCCGGAGCATCCGATACTGATCGATAAATTTCTTGATAACGCCATCGAAATTGATGTCGATGCCCTCTGCGACGGCCAGGAAGTGGTCATCGGCGGCATCATGCAGCACATTGAAGAAGCCGGTATCCATTCGGGCGATTCGGCCTGTTCCTTGCCGCCCTATTCACTGTCTGAAGTCCTGGTGGAGGAGGTGCGCCGCCAGACCCGTGCTTTGGCGCTGGAACTGGGGGTGGTCGGTCTGATGAACATCCAGTTCGCCGTCAAGGACAACGCGGTGTATCTGATCGAGGTCAATCCCCGCGCCAGTCGGACCTCGCCGTTTGTTTCCAAGGCTACCGGCCGGCCGCTGGCAAAGATCGCCGCGCGCCTGATGGCAGGGAAAAGTCTGCGCCAATTGGGGATCAGCGGCGATCCGATGCCACAGCATGTGGCGGTGAAGGAATCTGTGTTCCCCTTCGCCAAATTTCCCGGTGTCGATACCCTGCTGGGGCCGGAGATGAAATCAACGGGCGAGGTCATGGGCATTGACATCGATTTCGGTCATGCCTTTGCCAAGGCCCAGATTGCCGCCGGGGTCAAGCTGCCGCGGGGTGGCAAGGTGTTCATCAGCGTCAAGGACAGCGACAAGGTTGAGGTGACGCCCATCGCCCGTCGTTTGCTAGAGGCCGGTTTCGGTCTGGTGGCAACCGGCGGTACCGCCGATTATCTGCGTCAGCAGGGTCTGGCGGTGGAGCGGGTCAACAAGGTCAAGGAAGGGCGGCCACACTGCGTCGACGCTCTGAAAAATGGCGAGATCACTCTGGTCTTCAATACCACCTTTGGTGCTGAGTCCATCGCGGATTCCTTTTCAATCCGTCGCACCACCCTGATGTATGGCATCGCCTACTACACCACGGTTGCCGGCATGGCAGCGGTAACCGACGGCATCATTGCGCTGGCGCGCGAAAGCCTTGACGTGCGGGCGCTGCAAGAGTATAGTTTCTGAGTCTGACTAAGATCCTTTTCATTCGCATTTTTGTTTCCGTTTTCCCGTTACGGGCAGGAATTTCCTGCCCGTAACTTTTATTTTCAAAGGCTTACAAGGAAATAGCACGCTATGTCTCAGTCTGTTCCCATGACCCCTGAAAGTTATCAGAAGCTGCAGGAAGAGCTCAAACACCTGGTCCGGGTCGCTCGTCCCAAGGTTGTTCAGGACATCGCGGAAGCCCGCTCGCATGGTGATCTGTCGGAAAATGCCGAATACGATGCCGCCAAGGATCGCCAGGGGCATATTGAAGGCCGCATCGCCGAGCTCAATGACAAGATCGCCCGCGCCCAGGTGATTGACCCCAAGACCATCAGTTCTGACAAGATTGTCTTTGGCGCCACCGTGACCCTGTTCGATGTCGACAATGAACAGGAAGTGGTCTACCAGATTGTTGGCGAGGACGAGGCCGATATCAAGGCCGGCAAGATTTCCGTGACCTCGCCTGTCGGCAAGGCGCTGATTGGCCACCGGCTGGACGATGAGGTCCGTATTCAGGTGCCTTCCGGCATCAAGGTCTACGAAGTGACCGATATTCAATACCGCTAGTTTCTGCCAGGACAGGATAAAATTCATGGCCCGAATCGATAAGATGACCAAAATGGCCGATATCCTGGCCATGCATCCGCAGATGGCCGCCGTGCTGGCGTCTTACGGCCTGCACTGTCAGGGCTGCGGTGGCGCGCGGCATGAAAGTCTGCGGCAGGGGGCTACCAACCATGGTCTGGATGTCGATGAGCTGATTGCGCGACTCAACGCCGTGCTGGATGCGTCGGACAGCTGAACCAGCGGCCGGCACGGTCAGATCTGCCAGCGCCGGTGTTCAGCGAGGCGGTGTGGCGGATTCGTTGCTCAACCTCAAGGGGGTTGGTCCCGCTCTGGTGGAAAAACTGGCCCGGCTGGAGGTGCATGGCATCGATGACCTGCTGTTTCTGCTGCCACTGCGCTACGAGGACCATCGCACCCTGTCTTCGATTGCCCGCCTGCAGGCCGGTGAGGAGCGGAGCCTGCAGGTGCGGGTGGTTCATTGCGGTGAGGTGAGTGGCGGCCGCGGGCGCAAACGCTTCGAGGCTCTGGTGCAGGATGCCAGCGGCCAGGCCCGGCTGGTCTGGTTTCACTATCGCTCCGCTTGGCTGCCAAAGCTTGTGCAGCCGGGTCGTGAACTGCTGGTACATGGCGTGACCCGACGGTTTGCCGGCCAGGTCGAGTTGCTGCATCCGCAGATCGAAGCCGCTGATCGCCCCTTTGTCCCCCATATCCTGCCCGTTTATCCGCTGACAGAAGGCATCTCCCAAACCCAGATGCGGCGGCTGTGCCAGCAGGCTGTTGCATTGCAGGCCGACCGACTGCAATCCCATCTGCCCGCCACCCTTCGCCAGACACGCCAGTTGTTGCCGCTGGCCAGCGCCATCCGCCAGTTGCACCAACCCGATCCCGCCAGCGATCTGGATGCTTTGCAGCATCAGTGTAGCCCGGCTCACCGCACCCTGATTTACGAGGAGTTTTTCTATCTGCAACTGGGCCTGGGATTGCGTCGCCGGGGCCAGTGCGCCCTGCCGGGCCGTGCCTTTCAGGTTTCCCATCGCTATACCCGAGCTCTGGTTGCGCTGTTGCCCTTCAAGATGACGACTGCCCAGCGGCGGGTGCTGGGGGAGATCAAGCGCGATCTGATGGCGCCGGCACCGATGCAGCGCCTGCTGCAGGGAGATGTTGGCAGCGGTAAAACCCTGGTCGCGTTGATGGCTGCGTTGGTAGTTATCGAAAATGCCTGTCAGGCGGCGGTGGTGGCACCCACAGAGATCCTTGCCGAGCAGCATTATCGCCAATTCGTCTTCTATCTGCAGCAGCTGGGTTTGCGCTGCGCCCTGCTGACCGGATCGACCCGGGCCAAGGAACGCCGCACGCTGTTGCAGCAGCTGCAAGACGGGCAGATCCACCTGCTGGTCGGCACCCATGCCCTGTTTCAGCCAGAGGTGCAGTTTGCCGATCTGGGTCTGGTTGTCATTGACGAACAGCACCGCTTTGGTGTGCAGCAGCGCAATCTGCTGCGCAAGAAGGGGCGTCAGCCGGATGTGCTGGTCATGACGGCGACACCGATACCGCGCACCCTGTCCATGACCCTCTATGGCGATCTGGCCCTTTCGGTTATTGATGAACTGCCGGCTGGCCGCCAGCCAATCCGAACCCGTATCGTCTTCGAAAATAAACGCGAACAGCTCTACAGTTTTATTGAGGAAAAACTGCGGCAGGGGCGACAGGTTTATTGCGTTTATCCGCTGGTGGAAGAAAGCCAGAAACTTGATCTGACCGCCGCGACCGACGCCTGCGAGCTGTTACAGCGCCGCTTCAGTCCCTTCCGGCTGGCCCTGCTGCATGGTCAGCTCCCCTCCGCCGATAAAGACCAGGTCATGTGCCGCTTTCAGGCTGGAGACATCGACTTGCTGGTAGCGACTACGGTGATCGAGGTTGGCATCGACGTCCCCAATGCCTCGTTGATGATGATCGAACACGCCGAGCGTTTCGGCCTGGCCCAGCTGCATCAGCTGCGCGGCCGGGTAGGGCGGGGGCAGCATCAAAGTTACTGTTTTCTGTTGCCGTCGCCCGGCTGCGGTGCCGAAGCGCGCCAGCGCCTGCAGGTTATCGAAACGCACAGCGATGGCTTCAGGATCGCCGAGGCGGATCTGCAGTTGCGTGGACCGGGTGAGTTTCTCGGTACCCGTCAAGCTGGCCTGGACCATCTGCGAGTGGCCAACCTGTTGCGCGATCAACCGTTGCTGGAGCTGGCGCGTCAGGATGCCTTCGATTTTCTGGCTGAACATGACATTCTACAGCCGCAATTTCTGCCTTTGCGCCAGCGATTGCAGCAGCTGTGGGGTCAGCGGCTGGAACTGGCCAATGTTGGCTGACGCATGAATTTATCTTAAAGTTGAGGAGGGCAGGGGGATGCAAGCATTTCAGGACGATTTCCGCACCCTGGCGCAGTTTGGTTTGCAGGCCGATGGTGGTGTCAGCCGACTGGCCTTCAGTAAAGCCGATCAGCAGGCGCGGTCTTGGCTGATTCAGCGGATGCACCAGCTGGGCCTTCAGGTTCAACTCGATGCGGCGGGCAATCTGCGGGGCCGCCTGGTGGGAGATCAGCCTCATTTGCCAGCCATAGCAACCGGTTCTCATCTCGACAGTGTGCCCAATGGCGGCCATTACGATGGTGTCATTGGCGTTTTGGCAGGTTTGGAAGTGGTGCGCCGTTTGCGTCGGAACGGCCAGCACCTGGCGCGCCCTGTCGAAGTGATTAATTTCGCGGCCGAAGAATCGAGCCGTTTCGGCATTGCCACCCTTGGCAGCAAGGCCATCACTGGCAAGTTGACCGCCAGCGAGTTGGAACAGATTCACGATGAGCAAGGCAACAGCTATGCCAGCCTTTTGCGCCAGGCTGGTGGTCAGCCGGAACAACTGCAGCACCAGCGACTCAACCGGCGTCAGTTGGCCGCCTTTATCGAACTGCATATTGAGCAGGGACCGGTGCTGGAGCAGCAGGGTTGCGCCCTTGGCCTGGTGAGCGCCATAGCCGCCGCCAGCCGTTTTCGTGTTCGGCTGACAGGTCGCAATGACCATTCCGGTACGACACCAATGCCGCTGCGGCGCGACGCCCTTGCCGCCGCCGCTGAAATGGTGCTGGCAGTCGAACAGCTGGCGCGAGATATCCAGGCTGAAACCGTTGCAACGGTTGGCCGACTGAGCTGTTCTCCCGGTGTCATGAATGTGGTGCCAGGCAGCGCCGATTTCTGTATCGACCTGCGTGACAGTGATGCCTCCCGTAAAGAACGACTGACCGGGCAATTGCAAAGCCAATTGCAAGCCATTGCCCGCCGCCGTGAAATTGCTCTTCATATCGATCTGCTCAGCAACGAACAGCCGGTAGTGCTTGATTCACAGCTGCGCCAACGGATTGCTGCCATTGCCCGGCGCCATGGTCAGGAAACCCTCAGCCTTGTCAGTGGTGCCGGCCACGACGCCATGCAACTGGCCGATGTGGTGCCGACCGCCTTGCTGTTTGTTCCCAGTTGTCACGGCATCAGTCATAACAGCACCGAGCAGACAGCTCTGGCAGATATTGCCCAGGGCGTCGATTTACTGTACGCCAGTGTTGTTGAACTGGCCCAGGATACCGGTACGATCTGAAACGGACCAGATTGCATAAGCAGTATGGATAATATCAGCCATGCTCTACGAGTTGACATAATATCTATTATGCGACATTGATTTCTTGTCGCTCTCTGGCGGGGTCACTTCATGATCCCGCATCTTCACTTTCTTGAGGACGATCTGACCGTCACCCCGGCGGATGATGGCCGGGTTCAAATCTCTGTTGTTCTCCCGTCTGATTCCATTCTCGAATACATCCACCTGCTGGACGCTCTGACCGGTTTTTTCCGCCTGGCACAACGTCACGGCAAACTTGTCAGTTCCCTGCACAATGCCGCCAAGGATGAGTTGCGCAAACGCTGTGAAGAAAACCGCCAGCGTTATTTTCAGCGCATCGTCAAGGCGTTTGACCTCTACAGCGCCAAAGGACTGGATCGCAACGCTGCTATCAAGCAAATCTCGGTTGATCTCTACGCCGAGAAGCATCCGTGGGCCTCTGTTGATCTGGTTCGTCCCGCCCTGATTGAAGCCGGCCGTCCTGGTCGCATCGGTCGTCCCCGGAGGAATCCGTGATTCCCGCAGCGCAACGCCCTTCCGCGCCGTTTGTAGGAAGCGAGCGCGGGAACGGGCGTGGAGACGCTGCGGCGCCCAAGGGTGCGTCTTGTAACACGCACCCGCTAAATACACAGACCCCTACCGACAAAGGGAGTATTCCAGAGAATAATCAAATAGTTATCGATTGGCTTGAATTTACCCTGCCGGATGATTTCCGCATCCGTGAACGGTTCCGTTCACTGGAGCATTACCTCAAGACCCCCGGTGCTTCCTTCCGTGACGCTCCCCGTGGCATGCACGGCTATAAAAAGCAGATCATCTACGGCAAGGCCCGAATCCTGATGGATGGCTCGGAGGGTATGGGCGTACATGTCATTTTGTCGGGTGAAGCCCTGCGGGAGATGAAAAACAACCCCTTGGACGTGCTGCATTGGGTGCTGCATCATGGCGGCAAGGTGGGCCGAATCGATCTTGCCCTTGATAACGTCACTGGCGAACTGACCCTTGCACGGATAAACCGCGCCGTCCGTTCTGGTGCCGTCACCTGTCGGGCAAAAACCTATCGGAGAATGGAAAGCGGCCTGATTTCCACCGGTCACGTCACCGGCGAGACGCTCTATTTCGGCTCGGCCAAGAGTGACACGCAGTATCGCATCTATGACAAGGCCGCCGAGCAGGGCCTCCAAGGGCATTGGGTACGCTGTGAAGGCCAATACCGCCACGAAAACGCGCAACGAGTCGCCCAGCTGATACACGATGCCCGTTTTGATGTCGGTTCCGTCTATTGTGGCCTTCTGTGCGGCTATTTGAACGTTCTGAGCCCTTCACGCACCGACACCAACAAGAGCCGATGGAAAACGGCCCAGTGGTGGCTTGACCTGCTCGCAGGCGCTGAAAAACTCAAGCTCGCTGTGCCGAAGAAGCCCCCTACCCTTGAACGCTCAAGACGCTGGCTGAAAAAGCAGGTTGCTCCGACAATCGCAATGATTCTGGATGGTTTCGGGTCTGATGCCATGATGGAAATTTACCTTCACGGCAAGGCAAGAATGACCCCAGAGCAAAGGCAGCTATGCGCCATCCCGTTTTGATGGCTTGCGCACCGCACCCATACAACGGCAACAACAGGGGGCCAATGTGATAACTGACAAGATCGATTACATTGCTTTTCAGACTGATGCAGTCCTGATTGAAACGCTTGATTGGCTCCGTCGTGTCAGCCGTGATGATTCGACCGACAACATAGATTCGGGACTTGCAGCGGTACGCTTGGCAATCGCCGCAGAGCTCGAAGCGCGCGCCGGCCGTCCATAGGCAAAGCGAGCGCGAGCGAGTAGCAGGGCAAACCAAAGCAGGGGGCGAGCCGCCAACAGGCGAGCACGTCGCCACCTGCGCAGGTTGGCCTTTGCCCTGCGTTTTGCCTGTGGACGGGCCAATGCCCTTGACCTTGGTTTGTTCACCTTCAACAACTACGCTTCCGCGATGCTCGTTCACTGCCTCTGCCTACTGACCGACGGCCTCCGCCGGGCGAGTTCTGCGGGTTTCGAGGGCTTCGGCCGTGGCCGAAACCTCGAAGCCCGTGAGGGTCGGCGGGTATCGGCTGACGCTCCAGAGTAACCGTTGCCCTCCCCCAAACAAGGCAAAATAAAGATTGACAACTTAATGCAAAGTGATATTACTTTACTTAGTATAGGCGAAAGGATGCAGCTATGGCACACGCAAAGAAAAAACAGATTGCTCTATACGTCACTGATGAACAGCACGAAAAAATCAGCAAATATGCGGACAAAATAGGAATTTCTAAGCAAAAACTTTTGGAAAATATTCTTAGCAATGGCCTTGATGACTTAGCGATTCTCGAAAAATCGGGAATTCTGGCAATCGGAGTGGGAATTCGAGACCTTGCATACAAGATCAGGCACAAGGAAATTGACCCTGCTTCAATAGCAGATAAGGGCGAGCAGTTGACTAAATAACCCCTTTGGTATTACCATCGAAACATTAGAAACGAACGCCTTTTTCATATCATATATGGTAACTGCAATTACCACATAGTGTGCGAGAAGGTGACTGAACATTAAAAAGAAAAAGCCTCCAAGAGCTGCAACTCCTGAAGGCTTCGAACAGTGAAACACCAGAGCGCCAACTCCGATGTTTCGGTAAAAAAGGTGAGGCCTTTTTATGCGTCTGATTGTATTACCATATTCAGCGGCCGTCAACACTCGCCCGCCTGCCGCAGATCCACCTTTCAATATACACATTAACATCTATCTATTATGCGACATTGATTTCTTGTCGCTCTCTGGCGGGGTCACTTCATGATCCCGCATCTTCACTTTCTTGAGGACGATCTGACCGTCACCCCGGCGGATGATGGCCGGGTTCAAATCTCTGTTGTTCTCCCGTCTGATTCCATTCTCGAATACATCCACCTGCTGGACGCTCTGACCGGTTTTTTCCGCCTGGCACAACGTCACGGCAAACTTGTCAGTTCCCTGCACAATGCCGCCAAGGATGAGTTGCGCAAACGCTGTGAAGAAAACCGCCAGCGTTATTTTCAGCGCATCGTCAAGGCGTTTGACCTCTACAGCGCCAAAGGACTGAATCGCAACGCTGCCCCGAAGGTGATCCCGAGACTCCGTTCAACCTCTCGGACTCCCAGACCTTCTTCAACAACCATGCGAACGGCTTCGCGTTTGAAATCTGGATCGTAACGCCGATTGCTCATAAACACACCTCCTGTTCCCGTTAGGGTAATTGGTGTGTCCGTTAAAGTGAAGATAGCTCAGAAAGCGATGTAAGTAGCTGACAATACACAGAAAAACAAAATCCATCCAACAACCGGACGCGGTTAGTAGACGGGTTTGTCTTTTCTAAATGGTGGAGGTGGCGGGAATCGAACCCGCGTCCTATGGTATTTTGTGCAGTAAAATCAAATACTTGGAAAAAGGCTGCACGTGAGTTGCACGGACAGCGGCAGATCAACAAATAAAGTGTTTCGCGGAGTCCCCTGCGGCGTTTATGGGAATCGATAAACAAAAATCCCGCCGTCCTCCAGCGGGGTTTGGTTGCTGAATTGAGAAAGACAAAAAAAGACAAAGAGAGAAGGTAACCGGGCGGGCAGGAAGGTGGGCAAGAGTTTTCCAAGGGGCTGGGTGTCAGTCGCCAACATGTCTACAATTTGATTGACCAGGAACCGGGAGATGGAGGAATCAGCGCCTACCGCTTTGGCCAGCTGAAAGCGCTACGCATACCACGGCAAGAGCTGGAGCGATGGGTGCATGGTGGATGCTGGGGCATAACGCCTTAAACAGGAGGGAAAAAAGAGGTATCGGCCCTAAGAAAATGCGCCGTTAGCTTCGCCAAAATAAAAAAATAACCAGCATCACTCAAAGAGCAAATCCTAATGATTTTACCGGATTCCATTGCAGAGTGGAGCCAGCTAGCTTTGACACAACCAACCATATCTAAATCAGCTACATATTCATCATCCAGATCAGCGATATGGCCAACATAAATTTTATTTGTAATTTGATTCCGTTTTAACGAGGTCGAATCGCTAAAGTGATTACCCACAACTGAAAAAGGAAACAGTGGGGCGAAGCTATAATGTTGATTTCGAACTACACCATTATCTATAGACATATCGCATGTATGTTCAAGCATGATTACTGGAACTGGCACACGAGTTGCCCTGATTTTTTCACCATCGAAAAAGAAGGATGGCCAACTGCTTACTATGTCTCCCTGAGTGATAACTGATCTTGTGGCTGAAGAAAAAAGCCACTTATAATCAAGTCTATCACTAGCCAAAAAAGAGCGGAATTTGGATCTAAGCTCAGGTCTAGCTACAGGAAATGATTCCTCAAAAAGGTCTTTAAAAAAAGTTAGATCTTCCATTTCTTCTTATTAGACAAAAAAATCATCGATAAAATTACTATATGATTTTGCTTCATCATCAGTAAATCTACGGCTATCTTCTGACAATATAAGAGCCAATTCCCTAAGTGATGTTTTATCTTCAATATAGTCGAAAGTCTCTCCAAGAGTCGAAAGTCCACCAAAAAATGGTGTAGAAAGATGCTCATAAACCAAGGAAGAACTAGAACTATCTCCACCATCAATATGATCATTTGATGGTGGAGATAGTGAAGCAAGCGCTATAGCTGCTGATACAATGATAGTTTTATTATTTATCACCACTTATCCCTCCAAGTATTTTTCCTTTTACCTTTTCTATCTCAGATTTTATTGTATTTATAAAATCTTCGAGATCAGAAATACTACAACTTTTATCGCCTTTATTATATCCATACTTATCATTTAATTCAATAGAGAACTCTAAGCCGAACTCATCAAGTGTTAGATCACAAAGTCTAGGGTTTTGTGAAATTATCGGCTTAGAAGAACTATATTTTCTATAATTATTTAAGTTCGTATTTAAGAACAACTTGTCCCTAACAACCCTTGCTAGGCTTAGCCTCAGGTCATACAACCCACCTTCACACATTAAGCCTGATAGTAATTTTCTCTCTAACTTCTCTGCTAAAACTTTTTCATCGTCATCAAGACTAGGCAATCGAAAGTTGATAGAACAACCCAGTCCAACCTGGCTAACGGCGACAACGCTTAAAAAACGATCAAAAAGATTAGATTTTTTAATCATATAATCAAAGCATTTATTAAAATCCTTATTGAATGATGAATCATAGTTCGTTGTGAGCTCTGACCTTATCTGGGATATGCTTAAATTAGAATATCCATGCTTAGACCTGAAGATTCCACGAGGTATCTCTGCTGGTGCCTCATCTGGAATAGGCAATATTTCCGGCGCGAGGAACGCGCCCTCAAACTTTTCTTCCAAGGTAAACAATGACTTCCTAACCATGACATGGCGCTCATAAATCAAAAAAATCTTACTGCTTACAAATTGGGGATCTGAAAACTTCATTATTGGTCCTGTGTGAATAGTCTCGCGAAGTGCATTTTCCCTGGCAGCAGGGTATCGCTCAGGCATAAACGGTATTCAGTATACGATGCGACTTTCTTCAGAGGGTATCACCTAGTGGCAAAACAAGCAATCAGACGCCTAAATATATCTTGAAATCAGCTCTCAATAGCTCGTAAGAGCTGGAACGGCTGCGGACCTGCCGTACCGCGTGGGTAGCGGACCCGCATGCCGGGTGGTGTGGTAGCCGGGGGTTTTTAACCCCCGGCTACCCGATTAGGCGAATTTTCACTGTTGCTTCAGATCTGCCTTTAATCTTTCCCATTCTCTCTTGAGAATGCCTTGACATGTGGAAATGAACTCCGAATTCACTCCGTATTTTTCTACCATATTTCCATTTGCTGCATGAAGAAATGCATATAAACACTGTTGGATCTTTCCGTAATCAGGATCATTAGGATTCATAAGTAGTTCTATTTTTGTCCCCAAGCGATAAAAATCTCTCTCTTGGCTTGGATCGGCGTTTGGAAGAACTCCGTAGCTTTGAAACTCAGACATGGAATCTCTTAGCTGATTAATCCAATTTTGACGAAATTCTGCCACTTTGATTTTTGCCTGGAAATCGAGCTTTTCTCTCTCAGTCTTAAGCGCTCGGCGTGTCGAATACCATGAGGACAAAAACGCAACAGCAGCACTAACTAGCGGGATGATTATTGAAACCACCAGTAGCTGATGGGAATCAATCCAGCATGAGATCTCGTTTACTGTCATTGTGGAAAATTCCTTACTATTACTCGCCTAACGCCTCAATCAGCCGCGCGGTTTTATGCGTCCGCCTGAATCGTTTTGTGTACGCCCGGCATGGGCGTGATCTTATGGGGTGCAAGTCCCCTGTACGGGAATCCGGTCCCCACCTATAGGCGGGGAATCAAGTACTAGTATCGATCTGGACAACGCCTTGTCTCAATAGGCCTACCGGCCTTTTTTAATAGTACAGTTTTAGCGATTTCTTCAGGCTCGTCAGCAGAATCTGTGGAGATATTCAGGTTCCGGCAACTTGCCAAGTTCATGATATAAGGCGATTTGCAGGCATTTCAGGGTTTTAAAACCGAAGGCTTTTCTCATGGTGAGTTTCGCCTTGAGGTTCATACCCTCCACCGCGCCACTGGAAAGCCGCCCTTTGGCCTTGAACCAGTTGAGGATCAGCGGCTTGTGGCTGCGCAGCATCCGGGCTACTTTCTTCATCGGCTCCAAGTCGGTTTGAAGTGCCCGGGTCACCCAGTTGTCGAGGAACTTTCCCGCGAAGTCGGGGCGTTGATAGTCCCAGAACCGCTGGAAATCCTC
>NZ_FNAQ01000020.1 GCF_900101955.1 Desulfuromonas thiophila
GTCCTGCAGCTGCTCGGCCTGACTGGAGAGCTCCTCGCTGGTGGAGGCCATCTCCTCCGAGGCGCTGGCGTTCTGCTGGATCACCTGGTCAAGCTGCTGAATGGCCTTGTTGACCTGTTCGGCGCCGGTATCCTGTTCCTTGCTGGCGGCGGCGATTTCCTGCACCAGCTCGGCGGTGCGCTGGATGTCGGGTACCATCTGGCTGAGCATGGCGCCGGCCTTTTCGGCCACCTCGACACTGCTGGAGGACAGATCGCTGATCTCGGCGGCGGCGCTCTGGCTGCGCTCGGCCAGTTTGCGCACCTCGGAGGCCACCACGGCAAAGCCCTTGCCGTGTTCGCCGGCGCGGGCGGCTTCGATGGCGGCGTTGAGCGCCAGCAGGTTGGTCTGGCGAGCGATCTCTTCGATGATGCTGATCTTCTCGGCGATGTTCTTCATCGCCTGGACGGTCTGGGCCACGGCCGCGCCGCCGTTGCGGGCATCTTCGGCGCTCTTGATGGCGATCTTTTCCGTCTGCAGGGCGTTGTCGGCATTCTGGCGGATGTTGGCGGCCATCTGCTCCATGGAGCTGGACGCCTCTTCGGCGGCGGCCGCCTGTTCGGTGGCGCCTTGGCTCATCTCCTCACTGCTGGCCGACAACTGCTGACTGCCGGCGGCCACGTTGTCGCTGGCGCTGCGCACGTCGGCCACCACCTGCTGCAGCTGCTCGACCATGTTATTGAGGGCGGCGGCCAGCTGACCGACCTCGTCGCGCTGCTCGATGGCCAGCTTGCGGGTCAGGTCACCCTCGGCCAGGGCGCGGGCGAAATCCACCCCCTGCAGCACCGGCCCGGTAATGGCGCGGGTGATGAGTACGGCAACAACGATGCCCAGCAGCAGCGCCACCGCCAGCCCCACCAGCATGATGGTCGACGCGCGCCCCAGGGCGGTCACCGCGCCGGTGGCGATCTCCTCGGTCTGGCCGACGCCGGTCTTGGCCAGTTCCTCGGCCAGACGGGTCACCTCGCCGCCCACGGCCGCCCGTGCATTAGCCAGTTCCTCGTTCTTCAGCCAGGTCGCCAGAAAGGCCTCCAGGTTGGATTGATAGTCCTGAGCGCCTCTGCGAATAGCTTCCAACTGATCCTTGTTTTTCTGTTGTGCGGTCTGACCCAGCAGTTCGTTGATGAATTTCTCGATCTCAGGAAACACCTTCTCGGTCTCGCGCAGTACCGCCGGCGAGCGCAGCGCCTGGGCACGCCAGGCCAGCAACCGCACCCGGTTGCCCAGATCGATCAGAGTGCTAGCTTGGACCATTTTTTCCACCCTGTCCTGCAACTGAGTGGCGCCACGGCCGGCGGTCAGCTCCAGCTGGAAGGTCTCCTCCATGGCATCAAGATAGTCCTGTGCATTGGTCATGTAGCCAGCCGCCGCCTCATCCAGTTCCTGCCGATAGCTATCCAGCGCCGCATTGAGCCTTACCGTCTCCTCAATCTGTTCACCATAGCGGTTGACCTGCTGCTGGATGGCACTGATGCTGTCTTTAAGCTGGGTCAGGTGCGGCGCCCGCTCGGCCAGGGCTTCAGCCCGCTTGAGGTTGTCATTAACCTCGGCCATGGCCGTGCGGCCGGCTGTCAGAAAGCGCTCCTCGGCGGTGTAGCCATAGCCGCGCAGGGCGTACATGGTCGCCAGGGCGCTGCGTTCGACATCGTTCGCCACCTGCACCTCGGGCACATATTCCTGCGCCAGAATGGTCGACTGTTCGTTCACCCTGGACATGTTCCATACCGCCAGTCCGCCCAGGATCATGGCGATGGCCAGCAACAGGGCGAAGCCCCCGCCGATCTTGGCCCCCAATTTCAGATTCTTGAACATGTGCTCCTCCGCAATGAATAAAATAAAAGGGAACGAGGCCGAAAACGGCCGTCAGCTGGCCTGGCGTTCGCCGCCCGCCGGTTCCTGAACAAAGATGCTGTCGATGTTCAGCAGAGTAATAAACCGCTCGCCCTGCTTGCCCATGCCGCGCAGATAGTCGCTGTTGAGGCGGGTACCCATGCGCGGCGCCGCTTCGATCTGGCTTTCTTCCAGATCGATCACCTCCTGCACCGAATCGGCCAGCGCCCCCAGGCTGGTGCTTTCGCCGTCGAGATTGACCTCGACGATGATGATGCAGCTGGCCAGGGTGCGTTGCGATGGTGGCAGGCCGAACTTGCAGTGCAGATCAACCACCGGCACGATACTGCCGCGCAGATTGATCACACCGCGCAGATACTCCGGCGCCTGCGGCACGCAGGTGATGTCGGTGGAATCAAGCACCTCCAGCACCCGTTCGATGGCGATGCCGAAGGTTTCTCCGTTGAGCAGAAAGGTCAGATACTGACCGGCCAGGGATTCTTCCTGAAACATGGCAGCTCCTGTCGGCGGGGGCAGGCCCCGCGAAAAACCTTACGAACCTCTGCTGGCGGCCGGGCTAGCGCGCCAGCGCGCCCTCCTGTACCGCCTGCTGCAGCAGATAGGCCAGATCGAGAATCAGCGCCACGCTGCCGTCGCCCAGGATGGTGCCACCGGAAACACAGCGCACATCGCGGTACATCGGCCCCAGGCTCTTGATCACCGTCTGGTGTTCGCCCACCACGGCATCGACCACGAAACCCAGCTGCTGACCATCGATCTGGGTGATGACGATCTGCTGTATCTCGGGCAGCTCGCCGGCAATGCCAAAGGTGCGCCGCAAGGGAATATAGGGAATCAGATGACCGCGCACATTGGCCAGGCAGCGGCCATGGGCCTGCTCCACCTCGGCGCGGCTCAGCTCGATACATTCCTCCACCGCCGCCAGCGGCAGCACGAAACTGCCGCTACCGATCCGCACCAGCAGGCTTTCGATGATGGCCAGGGTCAGGGGAATGCGCAGGCGCACGCGGGTACCCACGCCGGGGGTGCTGTCAATCTGTACCGTGCCGCGCAGGGCCTCGATGGCACGCTTGACCACGTCCATGCCGACACCCCGGCCCGACAAGCCGGTGACCTGGGCGGCGGTGGAAAAACCCGGCGCAAAGATCAGCTGAAACAGCTCCTGATCGCTCAGATGCTCCTCGGCACCGATCAGACCTCTGGCGATACCCTTGTCGCGCAGCACCTGGGGGTTGAGGCCCTTGCCGTCGTCGCGGATTTCGATGATGACGCTGTCACCGGAATGTTGCGCGCCGAGAAACACCGTGCCCTGGCGCGGCTTGCCGGCGGCCTGCCGCACCTCGGGCAGCTCGATGCCATGATCCATGCTGTTGCGGATAATATGAACCAACGGATCGTTGAGCCGCTCGATGACGGTCTTGTCGAGCTCGGTTTCGGCGCCGGCGGTCTGGAACTCGACCTCCTTGCGCAGGTCGGAAGCGATATCGCGCACCAGGCGTTTGAAGGTGGCAAAGGTGCTGCCGATGGGCAACATGCGGATATTGAGGGTGCTGTCGCGCAGTTCCTCGGTGAGGCGCTCGACCTCCTCGGCAATGGACAGCAGCTCGGTATCGCCCAGCCGCGCCGCCGTCTGGCTCAGGCGCGACTGAACCGTGACCATCTCGCCCACTAGGTTGACCAGTTCGTCGAGCCGTTCAGCCGGCACCCGCAGGCTGGTGGCGGCCTGTGGTTTTTCCCGCTCCTTGCGCTGCTGGCGCAGTTCGCGCACCAGCTTCTGTTCCTCCAGTGCCGAGGCCACCTCATCGGAATCGACCAGCCGCGCCTCCACCAGCATCTCACCGATGCGCTTGGTCTTGGCCAGCACCCGGTCAATATCGGCCTGGCTGATCTCACCGCGCTCGATGAGGATATCGCCCAGGCGTTTCTGGTTTTCCTCGCTGTCCTCGCCCAGGTCGATGCGGTTGATCTTCAACTCGCAGTCATCCTCGACAAAGATGAACACATCGCGGATGGCCTCGATGCCGGCACTGGTGGTCAGCAGAATGTCCCAGCGCACATAGCATTGTTCGGGATCAATGACGTCGAGGGGCGGCACCTTGGCTTTGTGGGCAATGGTACGGCAGGTGCCCAGCTCGGCCAGTTCGTCGAGCAGGCTGCTCATGCGCGTGCCATTTTTCAGGATATCGGGATGGGGCGTCAGGCGGATGCGGTAGCTTTGCGGTTCATCCGCCGAGCCGGCGGCCTTTTCCACCGCCACCGCCGGTGGGGCACCGCGGGTGGGAATCAGCGCCTTGAACTGGCGCACCAGGGCTTCGCCGGTGGCCAGATCGGCTGCGGTACCCTCGCAACTGGCCTGCAGCAAGGTGGCGATATGGTCACGCGCCTGCAACGACAGATCGACCAGGGTCTTGCTGACCGGCAGCTGACCGGCACGCACCAGATCGTAAACGGTTTCGACCTCATGGGTGAAGCGGGCAATGCTGTCGAAGCCGAACATGGCGCCAGAGCCCTTGATGGTGTGCATGGCGCGGAACACCTGACCAACAACGTCCATATCCGTCGGCCGCTCTTCCAGCTCAAGCAGTGCCGATTCCAGACTGGCAAGCAGTTCCTCGGCTTCTTCGCGAAAGGCCTGCTGGGGAGTCTCACTCATGACATACCTCGCTCGGGGTCAGACGGGCCATCAGGCATCCGCCGGCTGGTTGGGCGACCACAGACAGCGGGTCGGATCAACCGCACGGGGGCAGCCGCATTCGCGAATAAAACCGAGACTCTGCGCCGCATCGATAACCGGCGCGATAAAGCGGTTGCGCAGCTCGAACTGCTTGCCATGATGCTGCACGTAATCGTTGGTGGCACACATCAGCTGCAACACGGCAAAATCCACCGCCGTCACCTGCGCCCAATCCATCGTCACCCGGTCATATTGCTGCAACGCCCGCAACAACAGATCACGCAGTTCGGTAATGCTGTCGATGCCCAGCGGGCCGCTCACATGCAGCTCCAGCTGTGGCACGCCACCGGCCGTGGTAAGAACACGCTCTTCATAGCTGAACATCAGGTCTCTCCTGTCGCACCGCCGCTAGCCCAGTACCTTTTTGACCACCCCCAGCAACTTGGCTGGATCGAAGGGCTTGACCAGCCAGCCGGTCAGACCGGCAGCCTTGCCCTTGGCCTTAAAGCTTTCCCCGGCTTCGGTGGTCAGCATCAGAATCGGCGTGAACTTGTAGGCCGGTGCGGCCCGCAGCTTCTGCACCAGGGTCAGGCCATCCATCACCGGCATGTTAAGGTCAGTTAAAACCAGATCGAATTTCTGCTTCTGGGCCTGAGCCAGCGCCTCCTGACCGTTACCGGCTTCGACCACCTGGTAGCCGGCCCCCTTGAGGGTCATGGACACCATCTGCAGAATGGAACGCGAATCATCAACGGCAAGAACAGTTTTGGCCATGGAATGAACCTCCTTTGTATCGAAACCTCGGGCGGACGGGCGGCAAGCGGTGCTGTTGGCGCAGGGCCATCTCAGAACAGCTCGATATCGCCTTCGTCCATACTTTTCTGTGACACGGGATTGTGATGGTTGCGGGCGATGGTGTCCGTCGCCGCCTGCAGCATCTGGCGCAGCAAGGCCAGATGTGCATGGTAGGTGTCCAGCTCAACAGACGTCGCCGGCGCTTCACCGCCATCGATGGCCGCCAGTTCATTCAGCAGCTGGTCCATGGCGTCGAGCCGCCGCGTGACCGACTGGATCACCTGCGTGGCCATGTCCTGAAACTGCATGGAGGTAATGGCCACACCGACCTGGCCCGACACCTGCTGCGAGATGGTGGCGATTTCGCCGGCCGCCTGCTTGACCTCGGCATGAAAGGTCTGCGCCTGTTCCATCATGCTGGCAATGTGCTGCTGTTCCTCCTGCACCAGCCGTTCGGAATCGTCGGCCAGCTGATGAATGGCGCTTTCCACGCCGCTGAGGGCAGCGGCAATGCCCTGCACCGAATCATCGATCTGCTGACTGAAACGGTTGGAACGGATCGACAGGTTGCGCACCTCTTCGGCCACCACGGCAAAACCCCTGCCGGCGGCACCGGCCCGCGCCGCCTCCACCGAGGCATTGACCGCCAGCAGATTGGTCTGATCGGCAATCTTGCGCACATCGCCCAGCATGCTGAGCACCTGCTGGAACTGCTGCTGGGTCTGGATCATGGCGCGGGAGAGCTGGCGGGCGTTGTCGCTGCTGCGCCGGGTGGCATCAAACAGCTTGGTCAGAGAGGACTCGATGGTGGTCAGCAGACGGGCAAAGCCCTGAGCCTGGCTGCCCGCGCCGGTCTGTTCGCCACAGATCCGGCCGGCCAGTTCCTTCTGGCGGGCACTGTGTTGTTCCAGGGCGGTAAAGCTGCCAATCAGCTTGTCGATGGCATCGGCCAGAATCTGCTGGACCTGGGCGTTTTCCTGCCGCGCGCCGCCAAACTGCTGCCCCAGTTCGGCCTGCAACTGACGTAACAGCTCGCGGGTGCCCGCCAGCAGGGCAACCAGCTCGGCATCATCCCGGCCGGCCGACAAGGTGGGCCGCTCCCGGTGCGGCAGGGCCACCAGCAGCAGGGTCACCAAGCCGACCAGGGCCACGGCCAGCAGCACCGGCCAGGGACAGGCGGTAAAAAAAAGGCCGATCAGCAGCAGCGCCTGGGCGGCCGCGATCAGCCCGATACGGACAGGGTGAGACAACAAAGCAAGCATGGCAGAACCCCTCATCACAGAAACGGTCAGCCTCAAGGGCGACCGGCTGTCAACAAAATCGACAGCCCATCCAACCAATCTTCAGATCCCGGCCACGGCCTCATTGAAACCCGGCGGTTTGTTTTTTATAGCAGCCTTTCGCGCTCTTCCCAGCGCCGACAGATAAAAAAATCCCACAGAGCACCTCTGCGGGACTATAACAACAAAACCGTGACCGATAGGATAAAATTTTAATTATATAAAATGATTCATTTTATGTCCTCGACAAGACCAGTGCAGCAGCTGGCGGGTAAAGCGGTAGGTCAGGCCCCACAGAGGCGGGGCCTCGGCAGCGATGGCAATGGCCGGCACCTGCAGGGGCTGGCCGTGCCAGTCAACGGTGCGGGTGCCATGATGAGCGACATCGCACAGACGGGTCAGAGGCACCCAGAAATGACGTACCGCCTCAGAGTTGCAGCACACCGTCGCCGGCCCCGTCAGACCGAACACAAAGGCACTGACCCGCACCGGCACGCGCACACCGTATTCATCATCGAGTTGCCCGAGAAAACGGGCCGGAGCCAGATCGATGGCCACCTCCTCGCGGGTTTCGCGCTCGGCGGCGGCGCGGGCGTCCCGGTCGCCGGCATCGATCCGGCCACCGGGAAAGCCCAGATTGCCTGACCAGGGATCGCCCGGATGACAGGCCCGTTCAATATAAAGCAGGGCATCGCCGCCTTCGGCCGTCGGCTGCAGAATCAGGGCCACGGCAGCACTTTTGTGACCGTTGCGCGCCGGCAGATTCCGGGGCGAGCGCCCGGTCAGGGCCGCGGCAATAGCATCCTGGATCAGCATGCGGTCTCCTTGCATCCGGCAGCCATCAGCGGGCCTCGGCCAGCAGCAACGCCCGGCGCGGCGCCGGGTAGCCCTCGACGGTGCGGTCTGGATCGGCTGGATCGAGAAAATCCTCCAGCGACTCGGTCTGAATCCAGGCCGTACGGCGCTGCTCGGCGTTGGTGGTCCGGCTGACATCGATACAGCGCACCCGCTCGAAGCCACTGCGCTCCAGCCAGATCTGCAGGGCCGTCACCGTCGGCAGAAAATACACATTGTTCATCTTGGCATAGCGCTCGACCGGCGTCAGCGTCAGCGGCTGTTCCCCTGGAATAACCAGGGTTTCAAGCACCAGTTCGCCACCGCGGCGCAGACAGCGGCGCAGGGCGCGCAGGCTGTCGAGCGGTGCGCGCAGATGGTACAGCACCCCCATGTGAAACAGGGTGTCAAAGAAACCGGTCATCTCGGGCAGTTCTTCAAACTTAAGGGGCAGACTCAGGCAGCGCGGCAGGCAGGCGAAATGCTGCAACAGGCAGAACTGATGGAAGAAGGTGGCATAGGGTTCAAGGCCCAGGGCCAGCGCCGGCGAGGCCGCCTGCATGCGCAGCAGGTAATAGCCGTTGCTGCTGCCGACATCAAGCACCCGCCGCCCCTGCAAGGGTGCAATGGCGGCGCTGAGACGGTCCCATTTGAGGTTGCTGGCCCACTCACTCTCAATCGCGAGGCCAAACAGCTCAAAGGGCCCCTTGCGCCAGGGCCGCAGACCGAACAGGGCCAGCTGCAGGGCCTCCATCGCGGCGCTATCGAGCTGCCCGGCCCGGCCGATACGCACCGCCGCGCCGGTGAAATCGCACGTCAGTCCAGCTGGCGCCGGCGGCAGGCTTGCCAGCAGTTCAAGATACTGCTGGCATTTGCGGTCCCGCTGCCAGCGCTGCAGGCGCTGGCGACAGCACTGCTGCAGCGGCGCCAGCCAGGGCAAGGGTTGCCAGGGCTGCAGCAACCCTTCGAGCTGATGCGCCAGATCGTTCATTTCAGGCAGAGAAAACCGGCAAAATTGAACCACTTGAGCCACAGGGCGATCTGGTCGAAACCGCAACGACGCAGACGCTGTTCGTGCGCCTGGCAGGATTCCGGCACCAGCACCTGCTCCAGCGCCTCTCGCTTCTGGCTGATTTCCAGCTGCGAATAGCCGTTTTCGGCCTTGAAGCGGTAGTACCAGTCACGCTCCAGTTCGGCCAGCGGCGCCTGCTCATGCTCGATCTTTTCCGTCAGCAGCAGCAGACCGCCAGGCACCAGCGCCTGATAGATACGCCGCAGCAGGGGTTCGCGCTCAGTCAGTGGCAGAAACTGCAGGGTCAGATTGATCACCACCACCGATGCCGGCGCGAAGTGCAGCTGTTGGGCCGGACAGGCGAGCAGCTCCACCTGCTGCTGCGATCCCAACACCAGCTCGCCCAAGCGCTGCCGGCAACGCTGCAGCATGGCCTCGGCCGGATCTACAGCCTGCAACTGAAAGGGCCGTTGGGCCATTTCAGCACAGAAGGCAGCAATGAAATTACCGTGGGAGCAGCCCAGATCGTAGATACGGGTGTGGGGCCGATAGAAGTGTGCCGCCAGCTGAGCCTGGCGGCGAAGGGATTCGGCATAAAGAGGCACGCTGCGCTGCAGCATGTCATCGAATACCCGCGCCACCTGTTCATCGAAACAGAAACGGGTAACTTGGCTGCGGGGACGGGCGTAGAGATCGTCGGCGTTCATGACAAGGCTTTCACAGACAGCAACGGCGGGAATCACTCCCGCCGCCACCCTTAGCCGATGCGCTCCTGGCGCTCCTGCTCGGTCTTGCAATCGATGCACAGGGTGGTAACCGGCCGGGCTCGCAACCGCGCCTCGCCAATCTCCTCCTCGCAGCTTTCACAGATCCCGAAGGTGCCATCGTCGATCCGCTTGAGCGCCTCGCGAATCTTGCCGATCAGGCGGCGCTCGCGATCGCGAATGCGCAGCTCAAAATTGCGGTCGGACTCCATCGACGCGCGGTCGGTGGGGTCGGGGAAGTTTTCCTGCTCATCGGTCATGCCCGAAACGGTCTTGCCTGCCTCGCGCAGCAGCTCATCAAGCTGTTTCTGCAGAATGGCGCGGTACTCTTCGGCTTTTTGCTGATCCATGGCAATGGCTCCCTGCATCTGGACGGACGCTTCACAATAAAAAACGACTCATCCTAGTCGCTCGCCGCCGGCTTGTCAAGATCCTTGCGACACATCGACCGGACAGGAATGGCGTGCCGCCGCGGGCTGACCCGCCAATCCGGCCATCAGGCGATTGAGGTTGCTCTGTTCCTCCTGCGCCAGACGCGCGAAATCATACTGCTTGAGGGTTTCGATCATGCCACGCCGCACCTGCTGCCAGGCCTGATGCACCGGGCAGAAATCGTCCCGCTCGCAGCAGCCCTTGTCACCCAGGCAGGTATTGATCAGCAGCGGATCCTCCTCTTCGCGATAGATATCGTAGAGACTGATCTGCTGAGGTGGACGGTTGAGATAGAAGCCACCGCCGACACCGCGCTGCGAACCGACAATGCCGGCACGCACCAGAGGCTGGAAAATCTTGGTCAGAAAGGCCGGGGTGACCCCCTGGGTGCGGCAGATATCCTTCTTCAGGATAATCTCGCCCGGTGGAAATTTCGCCATATAAAGAATGGCCCGGATAGCATATTCCGTGGCGCGAGTAATGACCATGTCTGGCTCCCTGTTTTGCTGACTGAATTTGTAATAAATAGAGAGCCGACCGGCAGATGTCAATCAAAAACCTCAACAGGGTCACAATCTGCCGCTACTTGACTTTTGCCGCCACAACTTCCACTCTGCCGCCATGAACCGTTCAGCCCACCAAAAGACCTTGCCCGTCGGGCGTTTCGCACCCAGCCCGACCGGCTGGCTCCATTTCGGCTCCATCGTCACGGCATTGGCCAGCTACTGCCTGGCCCGCTCTGCCGGCGGAAGCTGGCTGGTTCGCATGGAGGATCTTGATCGGGCCCGGCTGGTTGCCGGCGCCGACAGTGTCATCCTGTATCAACTTGAGGCCCTTGGCCTGTTGTGGGACGGACCGATTCGCTACCAGAGCCGTTGCTTGCCCCTGTATCAGGCCGCTCTCGAACGGTTACAACGGCAGAATCGGATTTATCCGTGCGGCTGCAGTCGGACGCAGATAACGGCAGAAAGCCATGAAACGGGAGTCGATGGGCCGATCTACAGTGGCCGTTGCCGCCAACCGGAACAGCGGCGAAGAACGCGGGATTCGGCCTGGCGCCTGCGTGTGGCGCCGCTGGCGGTCCGTTTCCGGGATGGCCTGCAGGGTGAACAGCGCCAGCAGCTGGCGCGGGAGGTGGGGGACTTCATTATCCGGCGACGCGACGGCCAGTTTGCCTACCAGCTGGCCACGCCGGTGGACGATGCCGATCAGGGCGTCACCCAGGTGGTGCGCGGCGGTGACCTGCTGGGGTCGACCGCGCGCCAGATCTATCTGCTGAAGCTGCTCGGCCAGCCTCAACCGGCCTATGTCCATCTGCCCCTGGCGCTGCACGCCGATGGCCGCAAAATCAGCAAAAGCGCGGCCGACTGCCCCTGTCTGCCGGCCCGGCCCAGCCCCCAGCAGGCGGCCGCGGTGTTGCGGGCGGCACTGGCCTTTCTCGGTCAGAATCTGCCACCCCAGTTCCCGCCGCAGGCCAGCCCGGCGCAGATCATCACCTGGGCCTGCCAATCCTTCGACCTGCGCCGCGTCGATCCACAGCCGCGCTGCGCTGTCCCGGACGGCTGCGAGTTCAATCGGGCTCCAGCGCAGGGCCCGGCATGATCACCACCCGATCGCGACCGGCCTGCTTGGCCCGGTAAAGGGCGGCGTCGGCCCGGCCAATCAACGCCTGGCCGCCTGCCGCATCAGCCGGGCTAAGACCGGCAACCCCGATGCTGATCGTCAAATGCGTCTCCTGCGGCAACGGCGCTGCGGCAGACGGGTCCTCTGGTTCCCCACCGACCGGCAACCTCCGCACCAGCTGGCGGATGCGTTCAGCCACCTGTGCTGCTGCCATCAGGCGGGTTTCCGGCAGCAGACAGATAAACTCCTCGCCGCCAAAACGCGCTACCAGATCACGCGGTCGCCGGAGTGCCTGTTGCAGGGCGGTGGCGACCTGCTTCAAGGCGACATCGCCCGCCAGGTGGCCATGGCGATCATTGTATTGCTTGAAGTAGTCCAGATCGATCATCAAAAGGCTTAGCGGTGCCTGGCTGCGCCGGGCGGCAGCCAGTTCCCGCGCCAGCATCTGATCAAAATGACGCCGGTTGGCCACCCCGGTCAGACCATCCTGGCGGCTGAGAATCTCCAGCGCCCGCTGAACCTGGCGCCGTTCCTCGATTTCATGCTCCAGCTGGCGATTGAGCTGCTGTAGTTCAGCGGTACGCTGCTGAACGCGTTGCTCCAGCTCGCTGTGCAGGCGCTGCAGGCGGCGCAGCAGGCGACCGACCCCACGGTAAAGCAGGCCGCTGACAGCCAGCAGCACCAACGCCCCCAACCCCAGCGCCAGTCGCAAGGACCGGCAAAAATCCTGCCGCAGGTGACTGACATCCCACTGTGATACCAGCTGGCCGATACGGGCGCCATCCGGCCCTTCGAGCGACAAGGCCGGCAACCGCAGGAAACTGGCGCCATCGGCACCCGACAGGCGCTGGTTCGGTGTCGCGTTGAGCAACTGCTCCCGCTGAGCCACAGACGCTGGAAACTGTGCTGTGGCCGCGACACAGACCAGTCCATTGCTGTGTTCTTGCTGCTGCAATGGCGAGGCCGGCAGCTTGTCTGATTGAATGAAGAGGGCGCTGTCGATGCCGTGCAGACGGGCAAAGCGATCCAGTTCCCGCTGGGGGCGGATCTGTAGTAACAGCAATCCCGATAGCTGTTCGCCATCTGACAGCGGTACTCCCACCGCCAGACTCAGTCCGGCGGTGGTGCGGGTCAGGCTGGCCAGGGGCTGCGCCGGGTGCTGCTGCAGCGCGCGCCGGACAAAAGGCAGATGGCCCAGATTGCGGCTCGGGGGTGGTGTGCCTCGACTGCAGAAAAACACCTCACCATCAGGAGTAAGCAGGGTAAGCGCGACAAAATAGGCATCTTCACGCTGCAGGGTGCGCAGCTTGCCCTCGAGCAAGGTCGCCAACTGTTCACGATCACGCCGGACGAATGCCGCCACGATCTCCCGGTTGGTCTGCACGAAACCCTGAGCGCGGTAGAGATAACGGGCCTGGGTCTGAGCCAGTTCCTGCCGGAAGCTGCTGTGCAGGGCCTCGGTCAACTGCTGCGCCCAGAGTTCGGTCATGCGGTCAAACTGGCGCAGGTGCAGCATGGCGAAACCACCAACCAGCAGCAACATCAACAGCAGCACAAAAGCGACCAATTTGTATTGCAGAAGTTTCGCCGTCATAATGCAGGCATTATGGCCTTTTTTGCAGTGCTGACAAGTCCGCTGTCAGCATCCACGTTTTTTGGCACCGCAATTCCTGCTCTTTGTTCATTCTGCCGACACAAAAAAGCGCATCCGGCACTGGCAGCCGGATGCGCTGGGTATGGCTTAAAAGTGGCTCTGACTACTGGGGCAGCGCCTTGATGTACTCGCGATTGAGCTTGGCGATGAACTTGACGCTCACGCCTTTGGGGCAGGCCGCTTCGCACTCGTAATGGTTGGTGCAGTTGCCGAAGCCGGCATTGAGCATGGCTTCAGTCATGTTTTTAACCCGGGCGGCGGCTTCGATCTGGCCCTGCGGCAGCACAGCCAGCTGGGCCACCTTGGCGCTGGTGAACAGCATGGCACTGCCATTGGGGCAGGCCGCCACGCAGGCACCACAGCCGATGCACTCGGCCGCGTCCATGGCGTAATCAGCTTCAACCTTGCCGATCAGGGTCTGGTTGGCTTCACCGACCTCGCCGGTATAGGCCGAGGTGTAGCCACCGGCCTGGATAATCTTATCCAGCGCGCTACGGTCCACCGCCAGGTCCTTGATCACCGGGAAGGCCTTGGCGCGCCAGGGCTCCAGGGTCAGGCTGTCGCCATCCTTGAACTGGCGCATGTGCAGCTGACAGGCCGTGGTCTTATCCTGCGGACCATGGGGGATGCCGTTAACGACGCAGCCACAGGTACCACAGATGCCTTCGCGGCAGTCATTGTCAAACTCGATGGGCTCAATGCCCTTCTCGATCAGATCCTGGTTGACCTCATCGAGCATTTCCAGGAAGGAGCTGTCGGGGCTGACATTCTTGGCCTCGTACTGCTCCAGTTTGCCCTTGTCCTCAGGGCCGTTTTGGCGCCATACGTACAGTGTCAGATTCATTATTTGTAACTCCTTACGGCAAGTTTGACGTTTTCGAATTTCAGGGGCTCCTTGTGCAGTTCAGGGGTCTTGCCTACGCCCTTGAACTCCCAGGCTGCCACATAGCAGAAGTTCTCATCGTCACGCATCGCCTCGCCGTCTTCGGTCTGATACTCGACACGGAAGTGACCGCCGCAGGACTCATTGCGCTGCAGGGCATCGAGGGTCATCATCTCGGCGAATTCGAGGAAGTCAGCCACGCGGCCGGCATCTTCGAGCTGACCGTTGCGCTGATTCTTGCCGCCGGTCACCTTGACATTCTGCCAGAACTCGTCGCGCAGGGCCGGAATGACCTTGAGGGCCTCTTCCAGGCTTTCCTTGCTGCGCGCCATGCCGACATTGTTCCACATGATCTTGCCCAGTTCGCGATGGAACGAGCTAACCGACCGCTTGCCGTTGACGCTCAGCAGCTTGTCGATGCGGCCCTCGACTTCTTCCACCGATTTCTTGAACTCGGCGTGATCGTCCTTCACCTGGCCCGGCTTGACGGTGGCCAGGTAGTTGCCGATGGTATAAGGAATGACAAAGTAGCCATCAGCCAGACCCTGCATCAGCGCCGAAGCTCCCAGGCGGTTGGCGCCGTGAACAGAGAAGTTGGCCTCGCCGAGGACGAACAGACCCGGAACGTTGCTCATGCAGTTGTAATCAACCCACAGACCGCCCATGGAGTAGTGCGGTGCCGGGTAGATGCGCATCGGCTTTTTATAGGCGTTCTCGTCGGTGATCTTCTCGTACATGTCGAACAGGTTGCCGTAACGCTCGCGGATGGTGTCCTCGCCGACGCGGTCAATGGCGCTCTGGTAGTCGAGATAGACGCCGCGCTTGCCGGGGCCAACGCCACGGCCATCGTCACACTGCTCCTTGGCGGCGCGGGAAGCGATGTCGCGCGGTGCCAGGTTGCCGAAGGACGGGTACTTGCGCTCGAGGTAGTAGTCACGATCCTCTTCGGCGATGTCGGCCGGAGCCTTGTCGCAGTCTTCCTTGCGCTTGGGCACCCAGCAACGGCCGTCATTACGCAGCGATTCCGACATCAGTGTCAGTTTCGACTGGTGCTCGCCGCTCTGCGGGATACAGGTCGGGTGAATCTGAGTGTAGCAGGGGTTGGCCATGAAGGCGCCCTTTTTGCTCGCTTTCCAGGCCGCGGTAACACTGCAGCCCATGGCGTTGGTCGACAGGTAGAACACGTTGACGTAGCCACCGGTAGCCAGCACGACCGCATCGGCCCAGCTGGTCTTGATCTCGCCGGTCACCAGATCGCGATAGGTGATGCCGCGGGCGACACCGTCCACCACCACCAGGTCGAGCATTTCGGTGCGCGGCTTGAGCTTGACGCTGCCGACCTTCACTTGGCGCGACAGAGCCTGATAGGCGCCGAGCAGCAGCTGCTGCCCCGTCTGACCGCGGGCATAGAAGGTACGCGACACCTGAGCACCACCGAAGGAGCGGTTGGCGAGCAGACCGCTGTACTCACGGGCGAAGGGCACACCCTGAGCCACGCATTGGTCGATGATGTTGTTGGATACCTGAGCCAGACGCCAGACGTCAGCCTCGCGGGCGCGGAAGTCACCGCCCTTGATGGTGTCGTAGAACAGGCGGAAAACGCTGTCACCATCGTTGTGGTAGTTCTTGGCGGCGTTGATGCCGCCCTGGGCCGCGATACTGTGAGCGCGGCGGGCGCTGTCCTGATAGCAGAAGGCCTCGACATTGTAACCCAGCTCACCCATGGTGGCGGCAGCGGCACCACCGGCCAGGCCGGTACCGACAACGATGACCTTGTACTTGCGCTTGTTGGCGGGGTTAACCAGCTTCATTTCGAAGCGGTGCTTATCCCAGGATTTCTCAATCGGTCCGGTAGGACATTTTCCGTCTAAAATCACGATGAACCCTCCTAAACTTTAATCAGGCCCAGCAGTATGGACACCGGGATGGAAATGAAGCCGACAAAGATGACGATCGCAGCGGCGCGGCCGATTTTTTCCATCACCGGCAGGGTGTTGGCCGTCAGACAGCCCAGGGTCTGGAACAGACTCTGGATACCGTGGCTCAGGTGCAGCAGCACCGTGACCATGGCGCCGACATAGACCAGGCTGATGAAGAACTTCTGGAAGCTCAGAACCACCATGCTGAACACGTCGGCGCGGCCGAGGGCGTCAACCGGCAGGGCGCTGGCCGAGATCTCGGGATTGGTGACGTGCATGGTGAAGTGGAACAGATGGTAGACGACAAAAGCCAGAATCGCCAGACCGGTAAAGATCATGGTCTCAGCACCAAAGGAGGTGCGCAGGTTTTTCTTCTGGTTGTAGTCGATGGGGCGGGCGGCGCGGTTTTCCAGCGTCAGCTGGATACCAATGGCGATGTGCAGGGCGAACACCGCCAGCATCACCAGACGGAACACCCACACCAGAGGCCCGAGAGCGTGCAGGTGCTCGGCATAGGCGTTGAGGCCATTGGCACCAACGAACACCGACGAGTTCCCCAGCAGGTGGACAATGACGAAACTGACCAGCACAAAGCCGGTCACCGCCATCACAAGCTTTCTTCCGACAGAGCTCTGTAGCATTTGCATAGCGTTACCTATCCTTGAAGTGTTAGTGGCTGAACACGCAGGTTCAGGTTCCCAGTGCAATTCACGACCCGATTCCCTCCGCCCGGTCGCAGGCCATGGCGGACGGTGTCGGCCCGTGGCGGCGGCCTCCAACTGACAAATCTGTTCTGCATCGCATTCCCCCTTTTCGTCTCTCCTCAAACACCGATAAACCCGGTTACAACAACATGTCACGGGATTACATAATGGCGCCCATACTAAACATCGTTTTACGAAATTGCAAAAGTTATTTGTATACAGTGTGCATTTTTCAGGGCTTGCGATGCCGGCCGGGCCGGGCTTTTCAGCTGTCGGCCGGTGCCAGCCACTGGTGCAGCAACTGGCCGGCCAGCATCAGACCGAACAGGGCTGGAATGGTCGAGATGCTGCCGAGGGCCGCCTTGGCACCGGCGGCGTCGCGGCCGCCACTGCGCTGGCGTGGCAGCTCGGTGGAATAGACCGCCGGCAGCGGCCCGCTGACGCCACGGCGCCGCAGCTCCTTGCGCAGCACCCGCGCCAGGCGGCAGTGACGGCTGGCAAACAGATCGCCGAGGCAGACCTGTGCCGGATCGGTCTTGTTGCCCGCGCCCAGGGCGCTCATCAGGGGAATACCCGCCTGGCGGCAGTGGCAGATCAGATCGATCTTGGCGCCGATCTGGTCGATACAATCGAGCACCATGTCGTAGGCTGGCGCCAGCAGCTGCGGCGCCGTGGCGGGGCTGTAACGTTCCAGATGGACATGCAGACGCAGGGCCGGATGAATGGCGCGGCAGCGCTCGGCCAGCACCTCGGCCTTGTAGCGGCCGACGGTCTGGTCGCAAGCATGGGATTGACGGTTGATATTGCTCGGGCTGATGCGATCAAAGTCGACCAGCGTCAGCTCGCCGATAGCGGCTCGCGCCAGCGCCTCGACCGCATGGCTGCCGACACCACCAAGGCCGAACACGGCCACATGCCGACCGTTGAGCCGGGCCACGGCGGCATCACCCGCCAGCAGGCGCAGGCGGTCGAAACGGTCGGCCGGATCGGGATGGTGTTCTATCAGCATTGAGAAATCCTCCCGCCCGTGCGGGGCGTAATTCACAGTGACGGCAGACGCAGGATTCGCCGGCAGTTGGCCTGATGGTGCGCCACCAGCACTGCCGGCGACAAACCACAAAGCCCGGCAAGACGATCGGCCAGCAACGCCAGCAGCGTCTGCGGCGCCACAGCAGCGGTCGTTGCCAAAAGCGCGGGCGCGTCGGATTCCAGCACCAGGGCCTGTGGCGGCAGCAGTCGCAGGGCCTGTGGCAGGCGGCGAACGCCAGGTCGCAGCAATACCGGACCGACACCGATGGCAAAACCCAGGGCGATAAACTGGCGGGCCAGTTCGACACTGCCGGAAAAGCCGTGCAGGATGCCGCCGACGGCAGCGGCATCCTCCTGCCGCAGCAGCTCCAGCAACCGGCCATAGCGACCACGGCCATGCAGCACCAACGGCTTGTCCCACTGGCGGGCCAGGGCAATCTGCTGCCTCAACACCTGTTCCTGGACAGCGGCTGCGGGGCCTTGGCGATCATCAAGACCAACCTCACCGACGGCCACCACCTCGGGCCGGGCCAGCAGGGCCGCCAGCGCCGCCGCCGTACCTTCTTGCCACTGCTGCGCCCAGGCCGGATGCAAGCCGGCGGCAACCCAGCGGTCCCAGGCCGGCGCCGCCAAAGACAGCAGCCGCGGCCAGTGGTCACAGGCGGTCGCCAGCAGCAGACAGGCGGGCGGCGGCGGACCATCATCCAGCAACCCGAGATGACAATGGCTGTCGAACACCAGCGCGTCAGAAGCTGTAACGGACTCCGCCATAAAGATTGCTGTTGTCCTCGAACTGACCGAAAAAGGTCGCGGCGTGACGGCCGGCGAACAGATTGACGCCAGCAAACAGCGCCAGCGCATCCGTGGCCTTGTAGTTGACCAGGCCCCGCACATAGCCATCGGCATCGGTCGGTGAATAGTAGGTAAACAGCGACAGCAGCAGATTCTGGCCCAGCAGCTGACGGGTCAGCCGCAGGGTCAGCAACTGGCGGTTTTCGTCACGCGGCCGTTGACCCGCCGGCAGACTGCGGCGGTAGGCGCCATAGGCGTCGAGCCGTTCGAGATAGTACTGCAGCGCGGCGGTAAAATCACGGGCCAGTTCCCGCTCATAGCCCAGCAGTAAACGGTATTCGCTGTTGGGCAGCAGGGGATCGCGGCCGGTGCGGTCAGCCAGGCTGTCGTAATAGCCGATTTCGGCATGCAGCAAACCGGCCCCGAGCGGCCCCCGCAGGCTGGCACCATAAACCCGCAGGCGCGGAAAGGTCATACGCTCACGGACAGGAGCAAAACCTAGCGGATTCTTCCAGTAGCCATCGTAACCATACAGGGCCAGCTCGTAGCCGGCCAGGGTGCGTGACAGCCGCAGGGCGATTTCATCCTCGACCAGCAGACGGCTGCGGCGGTCGACCTGAAGAATCGCGTCACGGCCGACCCGGCGGCCCAGCTGCGGATTGAAATAGGACAGCCGCTCACCGCTGATGTAACGGTCAGCCTCGAAGCCCGGCATGTAGGCGATATCGAGGGTGACGGCACCCCAAAACAGGCTGATCAGGGCGGCATCGGACGGCGCCTTGAGATAATCCTCATCGCGGCCGAGAAAGAAGGCCTGCCAGTCCTTGGGAAACAGATCGTTGATGAACAGCAAATCGCCGGTGCCCCAGGTAAGGATCTGGCGGCCGAGCTTGACATCGACGGCAGCGGCCGGGGTCAACAGCACATAGGCTTCCCGCAGATCGAGCGGACCGCTGCCGCGTTCGAGATCGAGCTCGGTTTCCGGCGCAGCCTCGTCCGCCACCAGATCGGCACGCAGCTGCCACAGCGCCAGGGTGCCGTAATGGCTCAGCTGGGACTGCAGCCGGGCCTCGTTGAGCAGGGCACGGCGCTGGTGATCAGCGTCACGCAGGCGCAGACCGCTGCGCAGATCGGCAAAACCGTGCAGCTCCCAGGCGCGGACCGGCACCGCCGACAACAGAACCAGGCAAAACAGCCAGCCAAGGGCGGCAGCCAGCCACCCCCTGGCGCGCCACGCCATCAATGCAGCACCTCGCGCGGCGGCCGTCGCAGAAAACGCTCGGTAAAGATACGCTCGTTCAGCCCCAGATCGTAGGCCACGCCACTGAAACGGTTTTCGGTACTGCTGTCGCGCAGCAGATCACGCGCCACGGCATGCGTCACCGTGGCAAACCCCTGGATGGTTTCGACCTGCAGGGCCTCTACCTGACGATAAAGCCGGTCGCTGCTGTCGTAGTAATCCGCCTTGAGCGGCAGAAAGGTCTGCTTGTCGATGCGGGTGACAAAACGGCCGAACTCAACACTGGCCGGATTCTTCGGCCGGCTCTCAATGACATAGTGGCTGTCGGTTTCTTCCAGCAGCACATGGGTGTCCTCACGGGTGCTGCGACCCGACACGTCCTCATAGAGAAAATCAGAGCCGACGAAGCTGGTACGCTTGTCGCCCGGTGCTATGCGCTTGACCAGATTCAGCGCCGGCAGCCACAGCCAGCGATCATCCTCGGCGGCCGGATTCTTCCACACCAGATAGGCCATCTTGTTGACATCGGCCGGCGCTTCGAAATAGGCATAGAAGCGCTGCCGGCCATCGGCTTCGTTGCGCCGCAGCAGGGTAAATCGGCGCTGGCGCTCCAGGCCGCTGGCATCGCGAATGGTCATTTCGACCCGGGCGCGGCCATCGGCGCCGGCGTAGTAGGCCGCCTGATTGGCCCGCTCGACAATTTCCTGGGCATCGAGAGCCAGCAACGGAGCCGGCACCAGCAGCAACAGCACGACAACACACCAGAAACGCGGATGCATGGGGTTCATTCTCCTTTGGGTTCGGCAGCGCCCGGCGGAAACAGCCAGCGCCGCAGCAACCGCACCAGCACCGGCAACAGCAGCAGGGTGGCCAGCCAGGATACGGTCATGATGGTGGCCAAAAAGAAGCCGACCGTTTTATAGGGCACCAGCGGCGCCAGCAGCAGGGGAGTAAAGCCGACCGCCACGGTAATGGCGTTGCGGCTGATGGCCCGGGCCGGCTCGCGAAACATGGCGGCACAGCTGGCAGGCCAGTCTTGCCCGGTGCGACACAGTTCGCGGGCCCGCTGCAGGAAATGAATGGCGAAATCGACACTTAAGCCCAGCGTCAGTGAGGACAGCACCGCCACCGGCATGTCGTAATCCTTGCCGACCAGGCCGATGATACCGTAAATCAGGGCAATGGTCACGCTCAGCGGGATCATCGCCAGGGCGCCCCACAGCGGCGAACGGAACAACAGCATCATCATCACCAGCACCACGACAAAGCTGCCGCCAAGAGAGGAAAGCATGCCGCGCACCATCTTGTCCTGCCACACCACGTTGATGTAGGTCAGGCCGGCCCAGCCGGTCACCAGCTCCTGCGGCGGCGTATTCTGCCGCAGATAGCCCTCCACCGCCGCCACCACCTGTTCCATGTCCCGGTTGTCACCGCTCTTGAGCTGCAGCCACAGGTTGGCTTCGCGGTAATCACGCGTCACCAGATGAAACAGACTGTCCTTTTTCTTCATGCCCTCAAGCTGGACAAACACCTGAGCCGTCGCCGCAGCCGTAGCCGGCACGGCAAAATGCGCGGCATTGCGCTGGCGATACAGCTCAATCTCGGCGGCACTGCCACCCACCGGCGGTTCGCGATAGCTCAGTTCGTAGGCCGCCTTCTTCAGCGCATCAACCACCGAGGAACTTTTGCCCACCTGCGGCACCTGTTGCAGATACTGCTGCAGCCCTTCAAGATAGCGCAGCATCTCGGGCCGTTTGAACGGCGGCGCGGTGGTCTCGGCCTGCTGCTCCAGCACCAGCGCGGCAAATGAAGCCTGGCTGTGACGCTCGCACAGGGCCAGTGCCGTATCGAGCAGGGCCTCTCCAGTTACCGGCGGCCCTGCCGCCAATTCCGTCAACAGCTGCCGCGCCTCGCTTCCGGCCAGCACACCGGCCGCCGCCAGCTCCTGCCGCAGCCGTTCCCCATCAAGGCCGACAGGGTCAAGATACTGCAGGGCATCGGCCAGAGCAGCCCAGCCGGCCAAAAAGCCCCGGTCGAGTTGCTCCGCCTGTTGCAGCAGCTCGAAGAAACAGCGATTGACATCGCAGCCAGCCAGACGGCGCTGTTCCGCGCTCAGCCGCTGCAGGGTCTCGAGCAGCACAGCGGTTTCCGCTGGCCGGCTGGCACCAAAACGCTGCTGCAACGCCGCCGCGATGCGCTGGGCCTTTTCGTCGCAGCCGCAACCCTCCGGCTTCAGCGGCGCAAAGGTCAGATAAGCGGTGTAGGTACCACCAAAATGGTGGTTAAGAATGGCGTCGGCCTGCCGGATTTCATGCTGCGGGCTGAACCATTTGACCGGATTGTCGTTGACACTGATGCGGCTGATGCCGTAACCCGCCAGCACCAGCAGGATAAGCGTCAGCATGCCGATGGCGCCACCGCGCCGCTGCGTCAAGCGGCCAAGGGCGACCAGGGGGCCTGTCAGCAGGGTCGCCGGGGCCGCCGCACCGGCCGGCAGCAACTGCCGGCTGGCCAGCCGTTCTTCCGATACCGCCAGGGCAATATAGGCCGGAATCAGCGTCATGCTGAGCAGCCAGGCAACCGCGACACCAAAAGCCACATGCAGACCGAACACCTGCACCGGCGGAATCGGGGTGAAAGCCAGCGAAGCAAAGCCGGCGATAGTGGTCAGACTGGTGTAGAGCATGGGGGCAAACAGATGACCGATGACATGCTCGACCGCGCGCTTCTTGTCACCGAAGCGCGGATAGACATCATAGAACTCGCTGAGGATATGCACCGAATCGGCCACGGCGATGGGCATCAGAAAGATGGCGATCATCGAGCTCATGATGTGGACATCGTAGCCCAGACCTATCAGCAGTCCCATGGCACAGATCACACTCAACAGGGCCACCACCATAGGTGCGACAATCAGCGCCAGACTACGGAAAAACAGCCACAACAGCGCGAAAATTGCCAGCCCGGCCAGCGGTGCCGAGGTCGCCATCTGGATCAGCATCTCGACTCCGAAGGTGTCCTCCGCCACCGGCAGGCCGGTAATCAGCACCCGATCCTGCGCCGGCCAGTCGGCGGTGAGGTGACGCACCAGGTTGGCGACATTATGGCTGAAGGTCTTATCGACGATAGGCAGATAAAGGCACAGCGCCCGCTCGTCCTCGGACACCAGGGTGCCGGCGTACAGCGGATTGCCCATGGCGTCGTCGCGGATAACGCGCGCCTGAGCCTCCGTGTGCGGCGGCTGCTCCATCAGGTATTCCAGCCGCAGCGACCCCAGTTCAGCCTGCTTGATATTGTCAACGACACTGGGGGCAATCAATTCATGGGCCACCAGGGCACTGGTGCCGTCAGCGGTGAACAGCCGGTTGGGATCATGATTGAAGGCGCGGTTGAGCAGACGCTGCCAGCCCGACTGCGGCGCCAGATCAAGACGCACCTCGGGCTCGCCCGGCAGGTGCAGGCCAACCGCGCCGGCCGCCGGTTGCAGATGCAGCAGCTGACGCGTCAGCCGGTCGATGCGGCCAAGGGTGTCGACATTGAAGACCCCGGCCGGATGGCTTTCGTTAACGATGCCGACAATAACAAAATCATAGAGGGCGTATTTCTGCTTGACCTGATGATGAAACTGCCGCACCGGCTCATCGGCCGCCAGCATGTTTTCCGGGTCGTTGTCAAAATGCACGCGGGGGAATTGCAGGGCAAAGGCCAGGGTGGCCAGCAGGGCCAGCAGCAGTACCAGACGCGGATAGCGCAGGCTCAGACGGGTCAACAGCAGCTTCATGAAATCTCCGTGAACAACGCGAATCAGGGGAGGCGGGTAAACACCTTGTGTCTGCCGTTGTCCTTACCACAGCCTCATCAAACAGTCAAAAACATATATATTGTATTTTGAATGTTTTGGCCACAAAAAACCCCGGCAACGGGCCGGGGTTGGCGCGAACAGGCGTGACACCGCCACTCAGGGTTCCAGACAGAACCGGTCAACCAGCGACACCACCTTGGTCACGTCGGGTTTGCTGGTATAGGCATCGGCGCCCACCTCGTCACACTTGTGCGAGGTGTTCTCATTGATCAGGCTCGAATACATGACCACCCGGATATGGCGCAGTTGCGGATCTTCCTTGATACGGCGGCACAGGGCCAGGCCATCGAGTTCCGGCATCTCGATATCGGACACCACCAGCGTCGGCAACACACCCTGCTCCCGCGCCTGCTGGATGGCGTTCCAACAGGCCAGGCCGTCACCAAAGCCCTGCACCTGCTCATAGCCGGCATTGATCAGTACCCGCAGAATGCCCTGCCGGATCAGGGTCGAATCCTCGGCGAAGAACAGCTTGACATCGGCCCGATGACGCTTGCGCTCGGGCGCCGGCACCTCCACCTCAATGGAAGATTCACCAAAGCTGGCGCCGTTGCCGAATACCTCGTAGGCGATATGTTCCATGTCAACGATGAGAATATCACGCTCGGCCACCGTCACCGTGCCGGTGAAGCGGGGCCGATAAGCCTCGAAAAAGCGATCCATCGGCTTGACCTGCGACCAGGACAAACGATGAATCTGATCGACACCGTCGACCAGAAAGGCAATCACCTCGTCATTGAACTCGCACACCAGCACCACCTGGCGGTTTCGCCCACTCCCCCCGTTGCCAACCGAGCCAACAGACAGCAGGCCAACCTTGCCGGTATGGCGCGCCAGATCAATCAGCGGAATGGTATCACCTCGCAGCAACAGGGTTCCCAGCAACGACGGGTGGGCATCGGGCAGGCGGGTCAGCTCTCCGGTATCATAGGGCACGATTTCACGCAACTTATGGACATTGATGCCAAAGGACTGGCCCTGCAGATAATACTCCAGTATCTCGAATTCGTTGGTGCCGGCTTCAAGCAAAATGCCTTTGTTCTTCTGTACCATCGTCATCCGCCACTCCTCCGGTGTGCCACGCGCGGGCACTGTTGATTGGCCAGGTCGGAACGGCCGCCCCAACCCAAGTCACCACCCAGCCATGAACATGACAGCCCGTTCAGCATCCGTCTGCCAGCAACCAACGCTGTCATTTCCTTCTGTCCTCAGGCCGCCGACGGATGCAACGGTCCTGCCAATTTCCGACTATACCACCAGCGTAGCCGGAATCAGCCGATATATAACATAAAAATCCGCCGACGCGCAGTGCCGCAAATGCACTTGACCTGTTTCCGGCACAGCCGTTAGGCTGCGGGCCAGGCTTTTTTACCGCCAGGCGACCGGATTTGCCGGCCCCGCGGTGGTTCTTTCCGTTTGTAACCCGGCTGTACCGAAAAGGAGATGTATTGTGTCCGGATCTGTTCTTTCCCGTCTGCTTACCGTCCTGATGGCGTTTATCGCCTTCACCAGCACCGGCCATAGCCGCGACCTGAGCATTCTGCAGCAATGGCAACCGGCCTTCGATCCCAGCGGAGCCGAATACACCTATATTCTGTCCAATGTCGATCATCCGGCCATCGCCGGCATCGGCGTGGGCTACAAAATTCGCGACCGCTTGTGGCAGGAATCGGGGGGCCGGCTCTATGTCGATTTCCGGCCGCTGGCCCAACTCGGCGGGGAAAAAGATGTGGTCAGCAAGCTCAAGCTGGGCGCGGTTCAGGGCATGCTCTGTTCGTCGGTAGCCGCCGCCAACATCGCGCCGGTTCTCGGCATCGTCAACCTGCCGTTTCTGATCGACAGCCCGCAAAAGCTTGAAACCTTCCGCGCCCGGCCGGAACTGTTCGAACCGTTTCGCGCCGCTGCCCGCCAGCAGGGCATCGAGGTCATCGACTTCACCGGCTACGGCAGCTACGGCTGGGCCACCACCCGCCCGGTACGATCCCTGGCCGACGCCGCCAGCGTCAATTTCCGCATTGCCCAGGCACCGGTCAATGCCGATGTTTACAAGGCCTGGAAACTCAAATTCACCGTCATGCCCTGGCCCGACGTGCCCCAGGCCCTGCAAACCGGCGTCATCGACGGCCTTGATCACACCCCCATGGTCTGCAGCATCACCAAAAAATTCGACGTCGCCCGCTATTTCACCGATCTGCATTACGCCCAGGGGCTCTACATTCACCTGGTCAACAAGCGCTGGCTTGATCGCCTGCCGGAGGATCTGCGCCAGCTGTTTCTGCGCGTGGTAGCGGAGGAAAGCGCCAGTGCCCGTCAGCAGACTGAACTGCAGCAACAGCAGCAGATCGCCGAGGCCCAGGCGGCTGGCGTCACCTTCCTGACCCTGCCCGACAGCGAGCGGGACGAACTGCGGCGGCAGGCCGAGCCGGTCATTGAAAAATGGCGCGCCACCATCGGGCCAGCCTATCTCGACCTGGTGCGCCAGCAGCTGCACTGACACCCACCCTTGCTTCCCCGCGGCGCCGGCCCACGTCTGGGCCGGCGCCGTCTTTTACGACAAAACGCCTGTTTGAGCCTGCGGAAAAACGCCGAATAAAAAACGATTTTATTTTGCAGGGTCAGCGCCCGTGCGCTAGAACTGGCGCTCAAAGCAGTCCGGCCGACCCGCGCGGCCGGCTTTTATCTGTTCGTTCCCTTCAGACCCGACAAGGAATACCGCCATGACCCGTCTGACCACTGCCCTGCTGACCCTGCTCTGCCTTCTGTGCCTGCCGTTGACGGCGGTGGCCAATGATGCCCTGGCTCGCTGGCAACCAAACTTTGACCCCTCCGGCGCCGAATACACCTATCTGGTGTCCAACGTTTCTCATCCCGGCATTGAGGGTGTCGGGGTCGGCTTCCGTATCCGTGACCGCGTCTGGCAGGAATCGGGTGGCCGGCTCTATGTCGATTTCCGCCCCCTGTCCCAGCTTGGCGGTGAAAAGGACGTGCTCAACAAGCTGAAGATGGGCGCCATCCAGGGCATGCTGTGTTCATCGGTGGCAGCCGCTAATCTGGCGCCGCTGCTGGGCATCGTCAATCTGCCCTTCGTGGTCGACAGCTTCGATAAACTTGACCGCTTCCGCGCCACACCGGAGCTGTTTGAACCCTTCAGCAACTGTGCCCTGCCGGCCGGCGTACGGGTTCTCGATATCACCGGTTATGGCCCCTACGGTTGGGCCACCACCACGCCGGTGCGCACCCTGGAAGAAGCCGCCAGCGTCCGTTTCCGCATCGCCGAAGCACCCGTCAACGCCGATATCTACAAGGCCTGGGGTCTGAAGTTCACCGCGCTGCCCTGGCCCGACGTGCCGCAGGCCCTGCAGACCGGCGTGATCAACGGTCTCGATCACAGTCCGATCGTCTGCAACATCACCAAGAAGTTCGACGTCGCCCGTCATTTCACCGAGGTCAATTACGCTCAGGGCCTGTTTGTCCATCTGGTCAACGAACGCTGGCTGCAGCGCCTGCCCGAGGATCTGCGCGCCATTCTGCTGCGGGTGGTGGCCGAGGAGAGTGCCGACACGCGCCAGCGCACCCGCATCCAGTACGATGAACAGGTGGCGGCAGCCAAGGCGGCCGGCGTTCAGTTCTATCCGCTGTCGGCCGCGCAGCAGCAAACCCTTGTCGAGTTGGCCGCGCCTGTGTATAAACGGTGGGAAGAACGAATCGGTGCCGACTACCTGGCCAAGGCCCGCCAGCTGCTGGCGCCCTGACGCCGGCCTGCCGCTAACGCGGCCCTGCGTGATCACATCCAACGGCCGGAGATTTGCTCCGGCCGTTTTGCGTTGAACCTCCTGCAGAAAGAATCTGGTCCCCATGCTGCGAAACCTGCTTACCCGTCTCGATCGGGGCCTGACCCGCTTCGAGGACTGGTCCCTGGTCGCTGTCGTGCTCGTCGCCCTGTTTACCGGCCTGATCAACATCATCCTGCGCAAGACCACCAGCATCAGCCTTTACTGGTCCGACGAGGTGGTCCGCAAGGCGGTATTTTTCTGTACCTATGTCGGCTGCAGCGCTGCCGTGCGGCAACGGTCGCTGATCCGCATTGACGCGCTGCCGCAGATCCTGCCGGTGACCCGCCGCTTCTTCAATCTGGTCAACCATCTGGCGGTGCTGCTGTTTTCCGGCCTGCTGACCTGGCTTGGCCTGGGCCTGACCCGCGCTGTTTATGCCGACAGCTTCGCCCGTACCGCCACGCTGCAGCTCCCCGAATGGTGGTTCTACGCCGTGCTGCCGCTGGTCGGCCTGACGATGACGCTGCGCACCCTGATTCTACTGGTGGAGGACCTGCTGCCGCAGCCGGTCAAGGAGGAGGCTGCCGATGGAAACCAATGAACTGCTGATACTGGCGCTGCTGCTCGGCGCCATGGCGGCGACGGTGCCGGTGTTCATGGCGCTGTTCTTCACCGGTTTGGCCGGCCTGACCTTTATTGTCGGCATCGACCCGCAGATCGTCATCGAGATTCTCTACCGCAGCATGGACAAATTCGCCCTGATCGTGGTGCTGTTCTTCGTGCTGTGCGGCAACATCATGACCACCGGCAGTATCGTCAGCAAGTTGATCAAGACCGCCGATGTGCTGGTCGGCTTTCTGCCCGGCGGCCTGGCCATCGCCGGGGTGCTGGCCTGCGGCTTCTTCGGCGCCATCTCCGGCTCGACCGTCGCCACGGTAGTGGCCATCGGCGGTTTCATGATCCCGGCTCTGATCAATCACGGCTACGATGAGCGTTTCAGCATCGGCATCATGACCACGGCGCCGATCCTCGGCGTCATCATCCCGCCGTCCATCGCCATGATTCTCTATGCCATGATCACCACCGACTCCCTCGAAGCCCTGTTTCTCACCGGCTTCATCCCCGGCTTTCTGATCATGGCCGCCATGTCGCTCTACGCCTGGTGGTTCTGCCGCCGCGATCAGCGGCCACGCCAGCCACGACCGACCCTGCGCGCGGTGCTGGCGGTGCTGCGCGAGAGCATCTGGGCCCTGCTGCTGCCGGTAATCATCTTCGGTGGCATCTATTCCGGCATCTTCACCGCCAACGAGGCCGCCATCGTCGCCTGTGTCTACGCCTTCATTGTCGAACTGGCCATTCACCGCGACATGAAGCTGACCGACGTGCGCAAGGTGGTCGTATCCTCGGCCATTACCTCGGCCACCCTGCTGGTCATCGTCGCCGGCGCCTCGGTCTTCGGCGAATATCTGACCTTCGAACAGATTCCCGATCGCATTGCCCGCGCCGCAGTGGCCAACTTCACCAGCCCCTGGGCCTTTTTGCTGGTGGTCAATGTCCTGCTGCTGTGTATCGGCATGTTCATGGACATCATCTCGGCCACCATCATCCTGACACCGATCTTTCTGCCCCTGCTGGCCCGGTTCGGCATCGACACCCTGCACTTCGGCCTGCTCATGACGCTGAACCTGGGCATCGGTTACTGCACACCGCCGCTGGGGGTGAGCCTGTTTATCTCCGGCACCGTGGCCAACCGCGGCATGCTCTATGTCGCCCGCGCCGTCATGCCTTTTCTGCTGATCCAGATCGCTATCCTGCTGCTGCTGACCTTCTGGCCCGATCCGGTGCTGCTGTTGCCGCGCCTGTTCTACGGCTCCTGATTACAGGCCCCTTCAGAGGAATTCGCCCATGAAGATTCTTGTTCCGATCCGCGCCGGCCAGACCAGCGACGCCACCCTGGAGCACATCGTCCGTCTGCGTCAGCAGTTCGGCAGTACCCCGCTGACGCTGCTGCATGTGGTCAACCTCAAGCAGATGGACTACCGCATGATCCCCGATTTCCAGATCGACATGATCCGCCGTTACGCCAGCGACGCCGGCCAGGCCCTGCTCGACAAGGGCGCCGCCCTGCTACGCGATGCCGGCCTGGCGGTCAGCACCCGGCTGGAAAGCGGCTATCCGCGCGATATCATCAGCCAGATTGCCAACACCGAACACTTCGACCTGCTGATCATCGGCCGCCATCGTCGTGGCGGTTTGCGTGATGCCCTGTTCGGCTCGGTCTCGAACCATGTCCTGCACGAGGTCGATTGCCCGGTACTGCTGTTTTAACCGCCCACCTCTTATCCGAGCCGCTCTCTTCTCGCACCAAAGGAGTTTTTGATTATGGATTCCCTTCTGACCCTGCTTGGCCTGGTTGCGATCTGGTTTGTTCTGACCCGCTGGGTCTTCCCCCGCCTCGGCCTGGGCTGAGGTCCGCAATCCTGTGATCTTCCGGTCAGGAAGAAAAAAAAGGCCGCCGCGCCGCAGGACAAATCCGACAGTTCCGCTGACAACAGCAATCCGCCGACCTAACCAAAAACAGCCGGGGCGGCCCCTTCAACGGGCCGCCCCGGCTGTTTGTATCCGGCGAGCAGAGGACAGTCGCAACCTCAGCAGGCTATTGAAAAACAGCCTGCTGGAGCCCATGGACGGGCGACCAAAATCAATCATTACTTCGTAATAGGTTGATTTTGTGAGCAAGACGGAAATCGCATTTTCGGCTTGCATCGTTGAAAAAACCCCGGATGGGCCTTTTTCAACATCCTATTAGAGAAAGGGCGTGAACAGGCGGACAAAGCGGTCGCGCAGCCGCAGCGTCAGCGGATAGTGCTGCAGCTGGCTCCAGCGCAGCGGTTGGGCACGCTGGCATTGACAATCAAAATGGTCGCGCAGCTGACGGTTGAGCGCCTCGTCATAAACCTCGAGATTGAACTCGAAATTCAACCGCAGACTGCGGGCATCGAAATTAGCCGAGCCAATCTGGGCATAGTGGTCATCCATCAGCAGCAGCTTGCTGTGGACAAAGGGACCGTTCTGATAATACAGCCGTACACCATAATGCAGCAGTTCGGCAAAGCTGGCCCGCCCGGCCCAGTCAACAAAGGGCAGATTGTTTTTGCGCGGCAGCAGGATATCGACCTGCACCCCCCGCAAGGCCGCCCCGCACAGCGCCCGGACAATTTCCGGCTCCGGCGCGAAATAGGGCGTCATGATGGCCACCCGCCGGCGGGCGCAGCTGAGCACACCACTGATCAGCCACTGCAGTTTTTCATAATCCTCGTTGGGGCCGGCGCTGACGCCGCGACAGAGACTCTCACCGGCACGACTTACCTGCTGCGGTTCCAGCGGCGGCAGGCGTTCACCGCTGGCGAACTGCCAGTCCTCGATGAAAGCCTCCTGCATCTGGGCCACCACCGGCCCACGCACCTGGAAATGCAGGTCAACCACCGGCGCCCGCCGGCCCGGCGCGGCAACGCAGTGACGCTGGCTGATATTCATGCCGCCGGTAAAACCAATCTGGCCGTCTATCAGCAACAGTTTTCGGTGGTTGCGCAGATTGATATGCGCGCCGCGGGCCTTGAACGTGAAGGGCAGAAACAGGACGAAACGAACATCACTGGCGCGAAACAGCCGGCGCGCCCGTGGCCAGGTGTAGAATTCGCCCAGAGCGTCGACCAACACCCGCACCTCGACGCCACGCCGGCTGGCGCGGATCAGGGCCGCGGCGAAACGGCGGCCGGTCTGGCGCGTATCGAAGATATAGCTCGACAGACAGATGCGCTCACGCGCCGCGTCGATGGCCGCCAGCATGGCGGGATAGGCCTGCTCCCCATTGTGCAACAATTCCAGCTGGTTGCCATCGAGCAAGGGCCGGCGCGTGACGGTGTCGGCCAACCGCCGCAACAGCACATAGTTCTGGGTCTGAAATGGCGCTCGCAACGGCGCCGGCTCAAAGCCACTGCGGCGTGGCCGGGCCTGCATGCCATTACCCTGCTGTTTCCAGGCCTGGGCCCGGTTGCGGATGCGGTTACGCCCCAGCAGCCAGTAGATCAGGGCGCCGAAACCGGGCAGCGCCAGACAGACCACCAGCCAGCCCAGCGCCGCCCGTGGGTCGTCCTTGGTCAACAGCACATCGACCACGGCCAGCAAAGCCAGACTGTAGAGCAACAGCAACCAGAGCAGCGACAGGGTCGACATGGTTGATCGTTGCCCGCCTCAGCGCAGCCGCGTGGCGCAGCGCGGGCAGCTGAGCATGCTGGTGGATACCACCCGGTGACCACAGGTGGGGCAGTTGAACCAGTAGCCGCAGCGGCACTGGGCATCAGCGATGCCTTGTTTTTTACGACACTTGGGACAGAGACGATACATCTTGCGGCGCAAAATATAATCCTCGAACAGCAATCCGCAGCGGCTGCAGCTGTCGGCCGGTGGCTTGGCCACCGGCGCACCGCACTGCGGATTGGGACAGACAAATACGGCATGACAGGCGCGACACCAGTATTTTCCCATTTCCGCCTTTTTACACAGAGGACAGCGTTCCATAATTGCCCCTTTCCAGCGCCAACGTTCGTTTTTGAAAAATTTCCGAAAAATAATGCCTTAGACTACCTTGGAGCCCGACCAAAAGGCAACCTTTGCCGGAGGACGGCCAAAAGTGCCGTGACAGCCCCGCACATTCATGTTTAGATATATTTTTTTTGCTGAATTGTTTTGCCATTAGCCACAGGAGAACTGCATGAATCCGTCCAGCTGTCGACGTATCGTCGTCATCGGCGGCGTAGCCGCCGGCATGAAAACCGCCTGTCGCCTGCGCCGCCTCGATGCGACGGCCGAAATCACTGTGATCGACCGCAGTCGCGACATCTCCTACGGTGCCTGCCCGCTGCCCTATTATATTGCCGGCCTGTACGATGACCTCAGCGAGGTCCGCCGCACTCCGGCCGGTGCCCTGCGCGACGAGGGCTTCTTCGCCAACATCAAGGGCTTCACCGCCCTGACCGGCTGCGAAGCCCTGCGCATCGACCGCGACCAGCACCAAGTCTGGCTGCGCCGGCTTGATGACGGCAGTGAACAGGCGCTGGCCTACGACCAACTGGTGCTGGCCACCGGCAACGAACCCCTTGTGCCGCCACTGCCCGGCAACGACCTCGACGGCGTACTGCCGCTGAAAACCATGGAGCAGGCCGCCCGCATTGATAAACTGGTCGCCACGGCTCACAGTGCCGTCATCGTCGGCGGCGGCCTGATCGGACTGGAAATGGCCGAAGCCCTGCGCCTGCGCGGCCTGCAGGTGACTCTGCTGGAAATGAAGGATCAGGTGCTGGCCACGGCCCTTGACTTCGGCATGGCCAGCCTGGTCCATCGTGAACTGCGCGCCAAGGGTGTCAACCTGCGGCTGGCCGAACCGGTGCGGCGCTTCGAGGGCCAGGGCCGGGTCGAGGCCGTGATCACTGATCAGGGGCGCTATCCGGCCGATCTGGTGCTGATCGCCATCGGCGTGCGACCGGCAGTGCAGCTGGCCCGCGCTGCCGGCCTGGAACTGGGCCCCACGGGCGCCATCGCCGTCAATGAGCAAATGCAGACCAGTGATCCGGCCATCTATGCCGCCGGCGACTGCGCCGAAGCCACCGACCGTCTCAGCGGCAAGAAGGTTTATGTGCCGCTGGGCTCAACGGCCAACAAGCAGGGGCGGGTGGTGGCCAACAATCTGGCAGGCCAGACCGAAGCCTTTGCCGGCATTCTCGGCTCCCTGGCCGTCAAGGTCTTTGATCTCAACATTGGCCGCACCGGCCTGAGCGCCGAGGACGCCCAACTCATCGGTCTGGAGCCGGTCAGTCTGGTCACCGCCTCGCCCGATATCGCCCATCTCTACCCGGGCAACAAGCCCATCGTCATCAAGCTGACTGCCGACCGCGCCAGCCGCCGCCTCCTCGGTGCCCAGGTGGTCGGTTCCGGCGTGGTCGACAAGCGGGTCGACGTGGTGGCCACGGCGCTGACCTTCGGCGCCACCATCGATCAGCTGGCCAATATCGATCTGTGCTACGCGCCGCCCTACGCCGGTGCCATGGACGCGTTGCACCAGGCCGCCAACGCCCTGCGCAACAAGCTCGATGGCCTGGCCGACAGCCTCAGCGCCGCGGCGGTACAGGAAAAACTGGCCAGCGGCGAGGAACTGCTGCTGCTTGACGTGCGCTCACCGGCCGAATACGACGAGGTGCGCCTGCCGGGTGCCACCCTGCTGCCGTTGGGCGTCCTGCGCCACAAACTGGCCGAGCTGCCGCAAGATCGCCTGATCGTGCCCTTCTGCAAGGTCAGCCTGCGCGGTTTTGAAGCCCAGCTGATTCTGCAGCAGGCGGGCTTCACCAATGTCCGCTACCTCGAAGGCGGCATCGCCGCCTGGCCCTACGAGCTGGAGCGCTGACAGACTCTCCAGCTCGGCACGGATTGCCAACCGCCCCTGTAAAGAGCAACCCTGGGGCGCGTTGGCCGTTGTGCCCCATCGGAACGAACAATTTCTCTGGCGAGAAACATCATAAATTCATATTAGACAGATCGGTTTTCCTTCTTTAACGTTCCTGCTGCGACCTGTTCCTTTCCCGCCTCACGCAGCCAGGAGAGACCGATGCCCTCCCAAACCCATCTGCTTGAAGAACTCAGTGAAGATAAACGCCTGTTGATTCAGAAATTTCGCCTGCAACCCAGGATGATCGACCAGAAAATCTACTGGGTGCGCTGTTTCGGCAACCGCCCCGACCATCCCTACGCCACCCATCGCGCCATGCGCCGTTGCCATATTATTGAGCTGGTCTTTTCCTTTTACGATCTCTGCGTCGCTAAAATGACCTACATCCGCACCCACGCCGACGCCTTTATCCCCTGCAAAAACGATCTGCACCTCAATCGCCTGGTGTCTTGCCCCTGGTGGGACATGGACTGCCTGTGCCACCGTGCCAGTGGCACCCTCATTGATCTCCGCAATCTCGCGGAAATCAACGATATCAACGTATTTCGCGCCCTGTGCCACAAACTCGAAAACTCCGGCCCCGCCGCTCTGCGCCTGGTTCAGAACCAGTAAGCCAGCCGCAGGATGCCGTAACGGCAGTGAAAGCGCTGCCCCTTGAACTCCTGCTCGGGAAAGTAAAAATCCAGGTCCAGCTGATAGCGGCCCTGCTGCCAGTGCAACCCGGCGCTGAGGGTATCGAACTGGCGCTCGGGCCTGACATGGTAGTCACGCGTTCTGATCCCTTCGAGAAAGACATTGCGGTCGACCAGACGCCGTTCGGCAGCCAGACTCAGATAGCGCCGCGGTTGGTCTGGCGGCGCCAGCCGCGCCTGCAGCGGCGGCGGATTCAGGCCCAGCCGCAAGGTGGCGCCGGCCGCGCCATCAACCTGCACATTGCCGCCCCGGCCAGCCAGGTGCAGCAGCACGTCGGCCTGCCAGCGCTGGCCCTGCCACAGCGGCAGCCGGCCATCGACACGCAGCTGGCCGATCCAGCCCCAGCGCTGGGCGATCTGGCTGTCCCAGCCATCGTACTCATTGAAACCAAGCAGCTGATGGGCCAGATCCTGCGCTTCCTCACCCAGCGCCCGTTCGCCGGTGGTCCCCAGGGCCAGGCCGCTGGTCAGCAGCAGCTGGGGCGCCAGTTCGAGCCGATAGTCTCCGGCCAGATAGAGCCAGCCGGCATAGGGATGCTGCCCCGCTGGTGGCACCGAGGGGTTGCGGCTTTTGGGGGTGTACAAATCCTGCCCCAGCCGCAGACTGAAGGGCTGGCCAGCGGGGGCAACGCCCAGTTCAACACCACTGGTATAGCCGCGATCCTGATTGAAAAAACCGTCGTTGGCCACCTGCAGCCAGACCAGCGCCGCCGGCGGTTCCGTTGCGGACAACGCCCCGCCCGCCGTTGCCAGCAGCACCGACAGCAGCACGACCGCCCGAACCATCCCCTTCCATGTCATGGGAACACCCCTTTCCTCAGAGTCCGCTGCCGGCGGACCCGTCCATTTCAGCGGCCCCGGAAAAGGCCGGTTACTGTTTCAGGCAGGCGCGCAGATAACGGCCGGTATGGGACGCCTCGACGGCGGCCACCTGTTCCGGTGTGCCACAGGCGATGATCTGGCCGCCCCCGCTGCCACCTTCGGGCCCCAGATCGATCACATGATCGGCGGTTTTGATGACATCCAGATTGTGCTCGATGATCAGCACCGTGTTGCCGCTGTCCACCAGGCGGTGCAGCACCTCCATCAGCTTGCGCACATCGTCAAAATGCAAGCCGGTGGTCGGCTCGTCGAGAATGTAGATGGTGCGGCCGGTGGCGCGCTTGCCCAGTTCGCGCGCCAGCTTGACCCGCTGCGCCTCGCCGCCCGACAGGGTGGTGGCGTTCTGGCCCAGCTTGATGTAGCCCAGACCGACATCGCGGATGGTCTGCAGCTTGCCGTGAATGCGCGGAATGTTCTCGAAGAAGGCGCTGGCCTGATTGACCGTCATGTCGAGCACCTCGGCGATGCTCTTGCCGCGATAGTGTACCTGCAGGGTTTCGCGGTTGTAGCGCGCGCCGCCGCAGACCTCGCACTGGACATAGACATCGGGCAGAAAGTGCATTTCGATCTTGAGCACGCCATCGCCGCTGCAGGCCTCGCAGCGGCCACCCTTGACATTGAAGGAAAAACGGCCGGGCAGATAGCCGCGAATCTTGGCTTCGGGCAGCTGGGCGAACAGGTCGCGGATGTCGCCGAACACGCCGGTATAGGTGGCCGGATTGGAGCGCGGCGTCCGGCCGATGGGCGACTGGTCGATATCCACCACCTTGTCGAGCTGCTCCAGCCCGCGGATGCTGGCATAGGGCGCCGCCTTCTCGCGGCTGCCGTTCAGCTGGTGGGCCAGGGCGCGGTAGAGGGTATCAATGATCAGGGTCGACTTGCCCGAGCCGGACACGCCGGTAACGCAGGTCAGCACCCCGAGGGGAATGCGAACATCCACCTGCTGCAGGTTGTGACCGCGCGCGCCGCACAGTTCCAGCCAACGCTCGGCCACGCGACGCTGGGCCGGCAACGGCACATCCAGCACGCCGCTGAGGTACTTGCCGGTAAGGGAAGCGGGATGGGCCAGAATCTGCTGCGGCGTGCCGGCGGCCACCACCGCGCCACCATTGACCCCAGCAGCCGGGCCCATGTCGATGACATAGTCGGCTTCGAGAATGGTTTCGGCATCGTGCTCCACCACCAGCACCGTGTTGCCCAGATCGCGCAACCGCACCAGGGTATCAAGCAGGCGACGGTTATCGCGCTGATGCAGCCCGATGGACGGCTCATCGAGAATGTAAAGCACGCCCATCAGCGACGAACCGATCTGGGTCGCCAGGCGGATACGCTGGCCCTCACCGCCGGACAGGGTGCCGGCCGAGCGGTTGAGGCTGAGGTAACCTAGCCCGACCTGGGTCAGAAAGCCGAGCCGGTCACGCACCTCCTTGAGAATGCGCCGGGCAATCTCCGCGTCCTTGGGCGTCAGTGCCAGTTGGTCGAAAAAGCGTTGCGCCTGGGCAATGGGCAGCTCGCCCAGTTCGAAGATATTGCGCTCACCCACCCGCACATGCAGCGCCTCGGGTCGCAGCCGCGCCCCCTGACAACTGGGGCAGGGCATGATGTCCATGTATTCTGCCAGCTTCTCACGCAGGCCGTCGGAATCGCTTTCGCGGTAACGCCGCTCCAGGCTGGGGATCACCCCCTCGAAGACCTTCTGATAATAGTTCCGCCGCTCACCCTGATCATAGTAGAAGCGGATTTCTTCCGTACCCGAACCGTACAGCACCAGCTGCCGCACCGCCTCCGGCAGCTCCGACCAGGGCACCTCGACAGAGAAGCCGTAGTGTTCAGCCAGGCAATCGAGCAGCTGCTGATAGTAGAAGCCCTTGCGCGTCACCCAGGGCGCGATGGCGCCTTCGCGCAGGCTCAGCTCCGGCCGCGGCACCACCTGCTCGGGATCGAAATAGGAACGGGTTCCCAGCCCGCTGCAATCGGGGCAGGCCCCTTGCGGGTTATTGAAGGAAAACAGCCGTGGCTCGACCTCGGCGTAAGACAGGCCGCAATCGATGCAGGCGTATTTCTCCGAAAAGGCCAGACAGGGACCATCGACCTGCTGCACCAGCACCAGACCGTCGCCCAGCCGCAGGGCCGTTTCGAGGGAATCGGCCAGGCGGGTCGCCAGGCCGTCCTTGATCACCAGCCGGTCAACCACCACCTCGATGTCGTGCTTTTTGTTCTTGTCCAGTGCCGGCGTCTGGGCCAGTTCGTACAGCGCGCCATCGATGCGCACCCGCACATAGCCCTCGGCCTGCAGCTGCTGCAGTTCCTTGCGGTATTCGCCCTTGCGACCACGCACCAGCGGCGCCAGCACCAGCAGCCGGGTACCCTCGGCCAGCGCCAGCACCTGATCGACCATCTGCTGCACGCTCTGGGCGGCAATCTCGCGGCCACAGCGGTGGCAGTGCACCTTGCCGACACGGGCAAACAGCAGGCGCAGGTAATCGTGAATCTCGGTCACCGTGCCGACGGTGGAACGGGGGTTCTTCGAGGTGGTTTTCTGTTCGATGGAGATGGCCGGCGACAGACCATCGATGCTGTCGACATCGGGCTTCTCCATCTGTTCGAGAAACTGGCGGGCGTAGGCCGACAGGCTTTCGACATAGCGCCGCTGACCCTCGGCGTAGAGGGTATCGAAGGCCAGGGTCGACTTGCCCGAGCCGGACACGCCGGTGATCACCACCAGTTGATCACGCGGAATCTCGACATCGATATTCTTCAGGTTATGCTCGCGCGCGCCCTTGACGACAATCTTATCCCGCATGCTGACACCCTCCCGCACACCGCCCTTGCCGATTACGGGCCATCTGCGCCGCCATGTTCACCGCCGCCACCAGACTAGCGGGATTGGCCCGGCCGCTGCCGGCCAGATCGTAGGCGGTGCCATGATCGACGGAGGTGCGCACGATCGGCAGGCCAAGACTGACGTTGACACCATCATCAAAGTGCAGCAGCTTCAGCGGAATCAGCCCCTGATCATGATACATACAGATCACCGCGTCATAGCGACCCTGCACGGCGAAATGAAACAGGGTGTCGGCGCTGTGCGGGCCACTCACCGCCAGGCCGGCGGCCTGTGCCCGCTCGATGGCCGGCACAATGAGGCGCTGTTCCTCGTCACCGAACAGACCGTTCTCGCCGGCATGGGGATTGAGCGCCAGCACCGCCAGGCGCGGCTGCGGCAGGGCGAAATCGCGTTGCAGGGCGGCCGCGGTCACCTTGATCGTCGCCAGAATGGCCGCGCTGGTCAGAGCCGCCGGCACCGCCCGCAAGGCCAGATGGGTGGTCACCAGACAGACCCGCAGGCGCGATCCGGCCAGCATCATCACCACCTGCTCGGTACCGCAGCGCTCGGCCAGCAGCTCGGTGTGGCCGGGGAAAAGACAGCCAGCGGCATGAATGGCCTCCTTGTGGATCGGTGCCGTCACCATGCCGGCGGCACGGCCGGCACGGCATTCGGCGCAGGCCCATTCAATGTAATCGAGCATGGCGCGGCCATTGGCGGCACGCAGCTGGCCGAAGGGCGTCTGCTGCGGATCAAGCTGCGACAACGGCCTGACCCGCAGACCGTGCGACCCGAGCCGCAACAGCTCCTCACCGTTGGCGGCCGGCCGCCGCTCGGCAGCAACCCCCAGCAGCACCGCGGCGCGTTGCAGAATGGCACCATCACCGGCCACCAGCAGGGCATCGCCCCAGGCCGCCAGGGTACCCTCCAGTGCGGCCTTGACGATAATTTCCGGGCCAATCCCGGCAGGATCACCCTGCGTCAGAATCAATGGACAGGCAAAACTGGGCATACAGCACCCCTTTACGAAAAACCGGGTGAAACACCCGAAAAACCGCCGGCTGTGCGCCGGCGCCGACAAACTGTCGCCCATCATAGCTGACCGCTGCGGTTATGTATAGCCCCCGCACGACCCGATCAGGGTTTGACGCCGCGCCGGCACCCTGTCAAGAACCAGAGCAGGGCATCAGCAGCCGCCTTGTACCTGCGCGAAAACGATCACAGCCCAATCGCCTTCTCACCACCGCCCTGATTCTTCTAGAAAAACCACCAGAACTCATCTACAGTTCTTCTAATGTCCGATCTGCGGGCGAGCCGTACCGCCAGCAAATCGCGACTATCCCCAAAGGCAAGGCCTCACGCAAGCGGATTGTTTTTCATTTCCTCCTACCCGACAAAAAGGTTCATCCATAATGGCCAAACAACCCGCCACACCGAAGAAACAGAAATCCTTTGAACAGACCCTGTGGGACACCGCCGACAAGCTGCGCGGTTCCGTCGAGTCGTCCGAATACAAGCACGTTGTTCTCAGCCTGATCTTCCTCAAGTTCGTCAGCGACAAGTTCGAACAGCGCAAGGCCGAGCTCATCGCCGAGGGGAAAGAGGCGTATCTCGACATGGTCGATTTCTACACCATGAAGAACGTCTTCTACCTGCCCGAGGAGTCGCGCTGGTCGTACATCCAGAAGCACGCCAAGCAGGACGACATTGCGGTGAAGATCGATACCGCCCTGCACACGGTGGAGAAGAACAACAAGGCACTGCGGGGTGCGCTGCCGGACAACTACTTCTCCCGCCTCGGCATCGATGTCAGCAAGCTGGCGGCGCTGATCGACTCGATCAACAACATCGACACCGTCGGGGACAAGGAAGAGGATGTCGTCGGGCGGGTTTACGAATACTTCCTCGGCAAGTTCGCCGCGACCGAAGGCAAGGGCGGCGGCGAGTTCTATACCCCCAAGTGCGTGGTCAACCTGATCGCCGAAATGATCGAACCCTACAAGGGGAAAATCTACGACCCCTGCTGCGGCTCGGGCGGCATGTTCGTTCAGTCTGTGCGGTTCGTGGAGAGCCATCAGGGCAACAAGAAGGATGTCTCCATCTACGGCCAGGAGCTGACCGCCACCACCTACAAGCTGGCGAAGATGAACCTCGCCATCCGGGGGATCGCCGGCAACCTCGGCGAAGTGCCGGCCGATACCTTCTTCAAGGATCAGCACCAAGACCTCAAGGCCGACTTCATCATGGCCAACCCGCCCTTCAACCTGAAGGAGTGGCGCGCAGCCGACGAGCTGACCCACGACCCGCGCTGGGCCGGGTACGACGTGCCGCCGACCGGCAACGCCAACTACGGCTGGATTCTGCACATGATCTCCAAGCTGTCGCAGAACGGCGTGGCCGGGTTCGTGCTGGCCAACGGTTCCATGTCCACCAACACCTCCGGTGAGGGCGCCATCCGCCAGAAGATCATCGAGAACGATCTGGTCGATTGCATGATCGCCCTGCCGGGGCAGCTGTTCTACACCACCCAGATTCCGGTCTGCCTGTGGTTTTTGACCAAGAATAAAAAGGCGCAGGTGATTGAGGGGCACACCGACAGCAACCACCGCGACCGCAAGGGTGAAACCCTGTTCATCGATGCCCGCAACCTGGGCACGATGGTGGATCGCACCCACAAGGAACTGACCGCCGACGACATCGCCGAGATCGCCCGCACCTACCATGCGTGGCGCGGTGTTCCCGCACCCGATTTTGATTCCGATTCTGTCGGGGCAGACCTGCGTGCCTGCCCTGGTTTATCTGTAGGGGCAGACCTGCGTGTCTGCCCAGACAAACAGGGCGAACACATAGGTTCGCCCCTACGGGAATTGAACGCGAATGCGTATGCAGATGTGGCGGGGTTTTGTAAATCCGCCACGCTGGAAGAAATCAGGGCCAACGATTACGTGCTGACACCGGGGCGGTATGTCGGCGCAGCCGAGATCGAGGATGATGGCGTCCCCTTCGAGGAGAAGATGCTTGAGCTGACCCAGACCCTCTATCGGCAGATGGAAGAGTCGGAAAAACTCGATGCGGTGATTCGTGAGAATCTGGAGGCGTTGGGTTATGGGGGGTGAGTGGAACGAAACGTCTTGGGGCGACCTTGTTGAGCTAAAGTATGGTAAGTCGCTGAAAGACTACAAGGACGCGATTGGTGATGTCCCCGTCTTTGGAACTAATGGCCCTGTTGGCTGGTGTGATAAGCCTCTGTGTGATTTTCCAAGCGTTATCGTTGGGCGTAAGGGCGCATATCGCGGTATCCATTACTCGGATAAGCCCTTTTATGTGATTGACACTGCATTTTATGTCGCTCCCAAGACAGATATTAACCTGAAGTGGGCTTACTACAGTCTTCTAACGCAAGACATCAACGGAATGGACTCAGGCTCCGCTATCCCCTCAACTAGTCGGGAAGATTTTTATGCGTTGCAAGCGAAAGTTCCCCCTCGAAAGATTCAGGATTCAATAGTTGAGCACCTCGACGCACTGAATGACAAAATCGAACTCAACCGCCAGATGAACGCCACGCTGGAGGCGATGGCGCAGGCGCTGTTCAAGAGCTGGTTTTGGAGCGGCGCCGGTTTTCTTGGACACTGATTTGGGGTAATGTCCCCGTGTCCAAGGAGATTGACAATGACCAAACAGAACCAGAACGAAACCGTCACAGGACCGTTGGCCGAGGGGCAGCGCTGGAGTGCCGCCCGCAAGCGTGAAGTGGTCCTACGTCTGCTGCGGGGCGAATCCGTTGATGCGCTATCCCGCGAACTGAGC
>NZ_FNAQ01000021.1 GCF_900101955.1 Desulfuromonas thiophila
CGAGGATTTCCAGCGGTTCTGGGACTATCAACGCCCCGACTTCGCGGGAAAGTTTCTCGACAACTGGGTGACCCGGGCACTTCAAACCGACTTGGAGCCGATGAAGAAAGTAGCCCGGATGCTGCGCAGCCACAAGCCGCTGATCCTCAACTGGTTCAAGGCCAAAGGGCGGCTTTCCAGCGGGGCCGTGGAGGGTATGAACCTCAAGGCGAAACTCACCATGAGAAAAGCCTTCGGTTTTAAAACCCTGAAATGCCTGCAAATCGCCTTATATCATGAACTTGGCAAGTTGCCGGAACCTGATTATCTCCACAGATTCTGCTGACGAGCCCGATTTTTTTGAACAATCTCAATTATCACAGGCAGCGTATGCCACAGGTTTAACTAAAGGGTTATTTGGTGGTGGGGTAGAGGGTAGCCCCAATGATTATGCTCAGTTGTTAATTCATGGTGGCATGTCTGAAACTCAAGCCATCGCCTTCGCCAACAAATACACCGTTATTGACCAATACACTGATCCGGTAAGTGGATTTTCGGCTACGGTGTTTCAGGATACCTCTGGTCAGCAGTGTTTGGCCATTCGTGGTACACAAACGGATTTAGGCTTCATTATGGATGGCATTACAGACGTCGGTGTCTTTCTGGGGCTTAATGGCACTCAGCAATATCAGCAACTGCAGGCGTTTTATCAATCCCTAGTCGCTTCGGGAGATGTTCAGCCTGATAGCTTAAACGTTACTGGTCATTCACTGGGTGGACTGCTGGCACAAATGTTTGCGGTAGACCATTCCGGCGATGTTGCCCAGACCATGACTTTCAATGCGCCGGGAGTGGGCGGAATTGGCGCAGAGATTCTGGATTTGGTTGGAATTATCCCGGGTAGTGTTCCTGCCGGAAATGTTATCAACGTTATTGCCGATCCGGGTTGGTCTGTGACTGCCGGGCTGGGTATGCTACTGGGCGATATAAGTCATGTATTTATTGAGGATTCCGGGTTGATTGCAGGAAATCTTCTGGTTGAGAATCACTCTATTGCCAAACTTACCGATACCCTCGCCGTATATAATCTCTTTGCTACTGCTGCGCCTGGGCTGGATAGCACAGAAGGTCTCAATACCATTACGGCCATTCTTCAAACTTCATCAAGTAAAGCCGACCACACCCTCGAATCAGCCGTCACAGCATTGGGGAAATTGTTCGTCACCGGGTTTACCCCGCGCACCGGCAAAGAATACGACACCAACCGTGACGATCTGTATATCGATATTGCAAGCATTACCACCGTATTGGATGAGCTGGGCGACACCTCCGGCCTGAGCATCGAGGTGTTGGCCACAACCGATACCGAAGGCAACGTCACCCCTTTCTCCCCCTCCGCCATCGAAACCCAAGCCCGCAACAACATCGCCTACCGCTACGCCCTGGTCAATCTCAACCCTTTTGCCGTGGTCGGCCCGGATTCCATGTACGACGACTTCAACCAAAACGGCGAACTGGATATTTTTGACCCGTCCACCGGGGAAGGGCAGTTGAGTGACATGTATCTGACCGACCGCGCCGAGATGCTGGCCAATCTGATCTATTGCAATATCCATGATACCACCGATGTCGGAGGTGATGGTTCTCCGATACTGTATACAGATATCAGAGCGGGAGCTGAGAATCTAAGTATCAGTTCAGGCGACCATCAAATCCTGCTGGATCAGGCTCGCTACACCTTTGGTTCGAATGAAAGCGATCCTCTTATTCCCGGCACTTCAAATAACGATCACCTTTTCGGCATGGGAGGCAATGATACGCTTGACGGAAAAGGCGGCGACGACTGGCTCGAAGGTGGAAAGGGCCAGGACACCCTGAACGGAGGTGCCGGTGATGATGTGTATGTATACGCCCCCGGTGATGGAAAGGATATCATCATCGATACCGAAACATCTGATTCCGGCACGAACCATATCGTCATCTGCGATTTGGACCTCAGTGATGCGGCTATTGAATCGTATTATGGCAACGCTTCCCTGTCGCTCTATACGTTCACCGATTCAACTTACGGCCTCTCTTTCGAGTGGAATCCGCTGTCCCAGACCATGCTGATTACGGGTACCGCTCTGAGTGGGACAACCACCAGTACTGACAACAGCATGACTATCAACGATATCGACAACCCGAATCAGCTGCTGGAGCGCTTTGGCATTAACCTGACCTTTTGCCTTGAAGCCGCGCTGGCTCTTGACACCACCAATCCGTTCACCCTGCAAAACTACATCGCCGATGATCTCTCCTCAACCTTGACCGAATGGGGCTCCTTAAGTTTCAGCCTCGGGGTGAACCAGGCGTTATCATCCGGTGACAAAATCGTCATTCAGGTTTCCGGGTCCATTGATAGCAGTGTGTTGGCCTTGGTGTACAAAGGACAACAGCTCGATTTCGTCAATGGTGAAATCACCATCGACATCATTGAAGGGCAGTCCCTTTTTGCTTTTGCATTACTCCAACAAGGCGAACTCGTTGCCGATGCAAGCGCTGCTATTACAGCCACACTTATTACCGTTGATGATGACGGCAATGAAATGGAATACGATATTCTCAATGCGCTGAACATTAGCGTCGAAGATAACAATTTTATTACAGGCACCGCTGCTGCGCCGGTAACAACACGCGACATTGTCGGTGATATGAGCCCGGTTGATGCGGACCCCGATCAGGAGGGCATGCAATACAGTTATGATGATCTCGGCAATGTCGTAACCGATGACAATTCCGAGACACGAGACGACATCCTTTACGACAGTTCAGCAAATGACACAATCATCAGCGGCGAAGGAAATGACACTGTCTATCTGAATCGTGGCGGAGAGGATGTCGTAGAGCTTGGTGAAGGCGACGACTGGCTGTTGGTTGAGAGTGAGCACAGCGAGAGGATTATAGCTGACGGCGGTGACGGGCGCGACTATCTTGATGGTGGCCAGAACGGGGATGTTCTGAAGGGTGGATCGGGCGCAGACTTGTTACATGGCAACAGTGGTGATGATTTGCTGTTTGGTGACCACGAGGGCGACTGCGAGAATTTCATTCTCAACGGCGCGACTGAGGAGGCCAGTGGAGTCAAAGGTGATCTAATGGATGCCGCTGATGGCAATGATCAAATCTTTACGGGTGCCGGGAATGATTTTATTGCCGCAGGTTCCGGTGATGACCTGATCGTCACCGGGGGAGGCGATGATTTTATTCGTGGCGATCAGAACATTCATTCTCCTGACTGGAAAAACTGGGGACTGACATCAAACATTACTACGGATGCAAACGGCAGCACCACATACACCTATACCTATTCCAACCTAGCCGTCGAGGATGGCTCCGGTAGCGGCAACGATACCGTCTATGCCGGAGCCGGCAACGATACTGTCTTTGGCGAGAATGGTGATGACACGATTTTTCTGGAGGCAGGCGATGATATAAGCTGGGGTGGTGCCGGAACCGACATCGTCCTTGGCGGCGCGGGCGATGACATGATCAACGGCGACAATGGTGTTGCGCAACTGCCTGAAGCCCTGCATGGGGATGATTTTCTTGATGGCGGCATAGGAAACGATAAACTTTATGGCATGGGCGGTTCGGATATTCTGTTTGGCGGTGCGGGCGATGACAACTTGTACGGAGACAGCTCGGAACAGCAAAGCGGTGGAAATGATTATCTCAATGGCGAAGAAGGCAACGATACCCTGATAGGTGCCGCCGGAAACGATACTCTGGTTGGAGGTTCTGGCAATGATTTGTTGCTCGGGCTTGAAGATAACGATGTTCTTATGGGCGGAACCGGAGATGATGAATTACAGGGTGGCGATGGGAATGATTACCTTTGGGGCGAAGAAGATACCGACATCCTGTTTGGCGGGGACGGCGAAGATGTACTCAGCGGCGGTGCTGGCAACGATGAATTGCAAGGGGGTGTCGGCAATGACCAGCTCTATGGAGACGATGGTGATGATCTCCTTTTCGGCATGGAAGATGATGACTCGCTGTATGGTGGCACCGGAGATGATCAATTAGTTGGTGGAAATGGTTGTGACCTGCTTAACGGGAATGATGGAGCAGACTCACTTTGGGGAGGAGAGGATAATGATCTCCTTTTAGGCGGTACAGGCAGCGATGAATTGCAGGGTGGAGATGGTGAAGACATCCTTAATGGCAATGAGGACGCGGATATCCTGCTTGGAGATGAAGGCAACGATCTTCTCTATGGCGGCAGTGGCAACGACCAGCTGCAGGGCGGTGTTGGGGCAGATATCCTCTATGGCGAGGAAAATGATGATATTTTGTTCGGGGAAGAGGGCAATGATCTCCTATTCGGTGGCAGCGGAGATGATCAGCTTTACGGAAACGATGGTGCCGATATTCTGATGGGTGGTGATGGGGATGATCTGTTGCTCCCCGGCAGTGGTGCAGATATCATGAATGGTGGTCAGGGTAATGACATTTACTATTACGATATGGGCAGTGGAATAAAACATTTAGAAGATGATGGCGGTTATGATCGTCTAGTTCTGCGTGGCGGCATCAATCTGAGTTCGTTACGCTTATCTCTCGGCTCCTTGATGATCAATAGTGGGACAGAAGGTGATGAACTTCATCTTGATGGGGTCGACTATAGCAACTTAGCTGAGACTTCTCCTATCGATATTGTTGAGTTTTCTAATGGCCAGGCAATGGACATGGCAGCTGTAATTGAGGCCGTCGGCATTGATCATGTAACGACGGAAGATGTTGATGCCGTAACCGGAACTTCTGTCCGTGACAACATCAATGCCTTGGCTGGCAACGATGTAATTGATGGCCGTGGTGGAAACGATGTAATTGATCTTGGCGCTGGCGATGATTATGCACATGGCGGAGATGGAAACGATTCGGCACAGGGTGGCAGCGGAATGGACACCATTTACGGCGATGCTGGCGATGACACACTGAACGGTGGCGCAGACAACGACACGCTGTTCGGCGGCGCGGGCAACGATCTGCTCGACGGCGGCAGCGGTAGCGACACCATGACCGGCGGCGATGGCGATGATACCTACTATGTGGACAGCGACACGGACACCATCACCGAAGACGCGGATGCCGGAGACGATCTCGTCGTCAGCACCATTGATTATGTGCTGGGCGATAACCTGGAAAACCTGCAACTGGCTGAAGAATTAACGGCCGTAAGCGCAACCGGCAACAGCCTCAATAACCGTTTGGAAGGCAACAGTCTGGACAATACCCTGTTGGGATTTGCCGGAGATGACGAGCTGTTTGCCGGTGCCGGTGATGACATCCTCGATGGCGGTGCGGGCGCCGATACCATGAACGGCGGCGATGGTAATGATCAGTATCTGGTCGATGACGCTGCCGATACCATCGTCGAAGGGGCAGCTACCGGAACCGATCTGGTCACGTCCACGGTCAGCTACACTCTGGCGGACAACGTCGAAAATCTGGTTTTATCCGGCACGGAAGCTGTTACCGGTATCGGTAATGACTCGGCAAACGCGATCTACGGCAATGATATGAACAATGCCTTGATTGGAGGAGGTGGGGGCGATTACCTCGTCGGCGGCGCTGGAGACGATATCTATGATGTTGATGATGCCTCTGACGTCGTGATCGAAAACGCCGATGAAGGTATCGACACGATTGAAAGCACGGTTGATTACACCCTGGCGGATCATGTTGAAAATCTTACCCTGAGCGGTGAGGAGAACCTGACCGGCACCGGCAACGACCTCGTCAACATTCTTATCGGCAATGCCGGGGACAACGCATTGTCCGGCGGCGAAGGCGATGACGAACTTTACGGCGGTGCCGGCGCGGACACCTTGACCGGCGGCAGCGGGAGCGACACCCTGTACGGTGAGGCCGGTGACGACACCTACGTGATCGATAGCATTGAGGACACCTTGGTCGAGTTGGCGGATGAGGGCAACGATACCGTTGAAAGTTCCGTCGATTACACCCTGATTGATCATATCGAAAACCTAGCATTGACAGGCAGCGCTACAACCGCCGTCGGCAATGCTCTGGATAACAGCTTGACCGGCAATGACCTAGACAACTCCCTGGATGGCGGGAGCGGCGACGACGTTTTGTCCGGTGGCGATGGCGACGATACCTATTTTACTGACGCAAGCGGAGACCAGATTATTGAAGACGGCTATGCCGGGGACGATACGGAAATCCGCAGCTATGAGTCAACGACAGACCTTGCCGACAACGTTGAAAATCTGACGTTGGCCAATGGCATTCTCACTGGAATCGGCAATGCGCTGGACAATGTGCTGACCGGCAATGACGAAGACAATACGTTGTCTGGAGGGGAAGGAAATGACTATCTGGACGGCGGCGCGGGCAGCGATGTTCTCGAAGGGGGCGCCGGCAACGACATCTATGTAATCAATGATGGCGATACCATTACCGAATACGCCGATAAAGGAACAGACACGGTTGAAACCGCCGGAGATATCATTCTGGGAGCCAATCTGGAAAATGTTGTCCTGACCGGAGATGCAGTCGTTAACGCAACGGGTAACGAACTGAACAACCTATTGATCGGCAACAGTGCCGCCAATATCCTGGATGGCGGTTCAGGCGGAGATGAGCTGATCGGCGGCGACGGCGATGACATTTACTACACAGATTCCGAGAGCGATGTCATTACCGAGTCGGCGGACCAGGGGACGGACACGGAAATCCGTAGTCACGAATCCCTTTATCTTCTCAGTGCCAACGTTGAAAACCTCATCCTTACTGGCGCAGTCTATCGCGGCAATGGCAATGAACTCGACAACGTCATTAATGGCAATGACAGCGACAATAACCTGTGGGGGCGCGAAGGTCACGACACCCTGTGCGGTAATGGCGGTGATGACCAATTGATTGGCGCGGATGGAAATGATGTGCTTTACGGCGGTACCGGCAGTGACTTGATGAGCGGCGGTGCGGGTGATGATACCTTGGTTGGTGGCGATGGCGCGGATCAGCTGGATGGCGGTGGCGGAACAAACACTCTACGAGGCGGTCTCGGTGACGACATTTACGTCTATGGCGCTGATGGTGGGGTGAGCACGATCGACAACAGTGACGGCGGCATCGATTGGCTACTTTTTACCGACGACATCACCAGTGACCGTCTTGCCCACCTGCGTGACGGCGACAATCTGATCGTCCGGGTGGATGACGATGCCGCCACCCAAGTTGTTGTGAGCAATTGGTTTTTAGGCGAGGAGTATCAGCTCAGCTACATCCAACCGGCCAATGCCAGCGGCATCAGCGCCTGGACTATCAACCGCATGTTTCCACCGGAAAATCCCGAAGCGGATGGCATCACAACGCCGGATAGCAACTCCTTCGACATGCTGTGGTATGGCACCTCCTCTGGAGAGCAATTGATCGGCACGGACGGGGCCGATCTGATCCGTACCTACCAGGGAGAAGACAGCCTGTTTGGCCTGGACGGCGATGACTGGTTGCTGGGCGGTTCGGATACCGACTATCTCGACGGTGGCGCAGGCAATGACCTGCTCTTTGGTGGTGATAGCAACGACCAGCTGGGCGGCGGCAGTGGCGATGACACCCTGATCGGCGGTGCCGGGGATGACATTTACGTCTACGGTGCAGGGAGTGGTGCCGATAGCATCGACAACAGCGGCGGCGGTACCGACTGGCTGATTTTTACCGACGGGATCACCAGCGCTCGCCTGACCTATCTGCAGGATGGTGACGATCTGATCGTCCAAGTGGATAACGATGAAACCACCCAAGTAACGATCAGTAATTGGTTTTTGGACAGTAGCTACAAGGTCGACTACATTCAGCCGGATGGGGAGTACGGCATTTCGGCGACGCAGATCGAGACGCTGCTTGCCGCCGGTTCCTCGGATTTTGATACGGTTATCGACGGAACGGACTCCGCCGAACAATTGGTGGGCACTTCCGGTAGCGATCAACTCAACGCCTATGCCGGGGATGACCAATTGTTCGGATTAGCCGGTGTTGATGAACTCAATGGCGGTGACGGAGCAGATTACCTCGATGGCGGCGATGGCGATGATATTCAGTCGGGCGGAGCCGGCGATGATCAGCTCGGCGGCGATGCCGGTAACGATACGCTGATTGGTGGGACTGGCGATGATATTTATGTCTATGCCTCTAGCAGTGGCGCCGATACCATCGATAACAGTGACGGTGGAACCGACTGGCTGATTTTTACCGACATTACCGGTGATCGCCTGAGTTACCTGCAGGATGGCGATGATTTGATCATACGTGTTGATGCCGATGCCGCCACTCAGGTGACGATCACAAACTGGTTTGTCGGTTCGGACTATCAGCTGGCATACGTTCAGCCTTACGGAGAGAGCGCGATCAGCGCGGCAACGATCACTGCCCTGTTTGACGCCGGCGAAGAGGAAGGGGGCAGCGAAATTCCGGCCGCAAGTGCGTTTGACAGCGTCACCACCGGCACGGACAGCGCCGAACAATTGGTTGGGACCAGTGGCATGAACCTGTTACAGGGCCTTGCCGGTGATGATCAACTTTTTGGCCTGTCCGGTGATGACTGGCTGGTTGCCGGTGACGGCTCTGATTATCTTGATGGCGGTGCCGGAAACGATGTTCAGCTCGGCGGGGCGGGCTCTGACCAGCTCGGTGGTGATGCCGGTAATGACCTCCTGATCGGTGGCGCTGATGATGACATCTATGTGTATCGCGCGGGCAGTGGTGCCGACACCATTGACAACAGCGGCGGTGGCACCGATTGGCTGATCTTCACCGATGATATTACCGCAAACCGACTCGGCTATCACCGCTCGGGAGATGATCTGCTGGTGAAGATCGATGGCGATGAAACAACCATGGTGACCGTGAAGCATTGGTTTGACGGCGGTGACTATAAACTCTCCTATATTCAACCATCAGGCAGCTACGGTATCTCTGCCACGACCATCGAAAGCCTGTTGTCCACCACGCCGGGCAGTGGTTTTGACACGCTGGTTACGGGGACGGATAGTGCCGATACCCTGAGCGGCGCTTCCACCGCCGATCAGTTGCGCGGCTATGACGGTGATGACCAGCTCTCCGGGCTGGATGGTGACGATGAACTCAGTGGCGATGACGGCAACGACCTCCTTTACGGCGGAGCCGGTAACGATACCTATCTGTTCAATTTAGGGGACGGCAGCGACAGCCTGTATGATGCATCCGGCACGGATTCCATCCTGTTCGGCGATGAAGTCACGGCAGACGGCTTCGCCCTTTTCATGAATGGCGATACTTTGCGGATTGGTTATGGTACGGATGATGTCATCACCCTTGCAGATTACAGTGACTCCTCAACCGGCAATCGCATCGAAGCCCTGACTCTGGCGGATGGGAGTTATCTCAGCGATAGCGACATCACTCAAATTATTCAGGATATAAGCGCTTATGCCACTGCTGAAGGAATTGCAATGACCTGTCTGGATGATGTACGGCAGAACGATGAATTAATGACAATTATTTCGAGCGCTTGGGATGTTTTTGCGTAGATTTATCATGTAGTAAAAATGAGGTTGTCGACTACTCCTCGCCACAATTTTTGACGCAAAAAAAACCTGAGCACTCCTGTCGCTTGCGTGAAAGAACATTCCAACCTTGCCCCTTTTAAGGCAACAATCAAGTCATTATAAAAAAGCGGCCGCGCCCATCGCCAGCGCCTCAACAAAAGCCGACACAGGACGGACCTGACACAGAACGGGGCAGTTGCCTTAAGGCAACTGCCCCGTTCTGTCACATCAAGGTTTCAACCAGCCAACCCTCAAGCGCGTTCGGTCACCTCGATCAGATGATAGCCGAACTGGGTCTTGACCGGCCCGAGCACCGCCCCCACCTCACCGCTGAACACGGCTTCGTCGAAGGGCTTGACCATCTGACCCGGTGAAAAGCGCCCCAGATCGCCCCCCTTGCGGCCCGACGGGCACTTGGAATACTTCTTGGCGCAGGCGGCGAAATCGAGCGCCCCGCTTTCGATCTGACCCTTGAGTTCCAGACACTGTTCCTCTGTTGCCACCAGAATATGGCGGGCACAGGCTGTCGCCATGTTCAACCTCCCGAATGATTGGTCGCGGTCCTGTCAGCAGAGGCCGCGGCCGGGTTATTTCTTGCGATCAATATCGCCGACGCACTGTTGTACCAGACGCTGCACCAGGCTGTCGAGGGTGACCATCTGGCCTTCGCTGCCAGACACGCCGAGGAAGGAGGTGCCCTTCTTGCCGATTTCCATCTTCTGCTCATGATAGCCGGTCGTCACCTGCTCAGTGGTCGAGGCGTCAACAATCTTGTAGCGCATGCCGACAATCCAGACCCCGGCACTGTCGCCCAACTTGGTCGAGGACAGGGCGACATCACCGACATAGCCGCTGCGACCACCAACCAGGGCACCGAAAATGTTACCGGCCACGTTGCCATCAAGACCCGATTTGGCCTCGGCGACCTTTTCAGCCTTGAGCACATCAAAGGTGACAAACCACTTGGTCGATTTGAACTTGCCGCGTTTGAATTTCTGCAGTGCCGTCGGATCGCCCATGTTGACCGCCAGGCTCACCTCATCCAGCAGCGGCCCCAGATCCGAGCGTTCCAGCACGCCGAAGTTGGCGTTGGACAACTCCAGTTCACCAAAATCGGCGATATTGTTACTGGTCACCTTCTCCCGGAAGGTGGCGTTCATGCTCTTGATCTGGCCCGGCAGCACAATGACGGTCGGCCCCTTCCGGCCACTGTTGCTGTATTGTACCGGCTGATACATGGCCTGATCGGCAATCTGATTGGCATGCTGCGAGGACTGCATGGCCGGCACACAGCCGACCAGCAGCGCCAGCAGGCCCAGCAGCAACATCCCGATTTTCGATGGTTTCATGCGTTCGTTCCTCCTTGAAGGGTTGGTGAAAGAATCCCGCGAATGGGTCATTCCGTCAGCTTCTAACCGACTTAAAAATCGCGCACCTGCGCCTGGGCCGCCGGCAACGCCAACGTTGCCTGGGGTTGCACGGCTTGCAGCCGTTCGCGGGTGGACTCATCCTTGATCAGCGCCTGCAGCCGTTCGGGCGCAGCGGCATAGAGGGCCGCCGGCAACTGCTGATCGAGGGTCTGGTGCACAGCGCTGGCCGGTTCCGGCGAGATAAAGGCCACGGTGACGGTTTCGCCGCGCGCCGCGCGCAGGGAAAATACCGGTTGGCCAAATTTACGGTTGAGGGGTTCGAGCAGCTGGGTCTGGATGGCCTCAACAAAGTTCTGCCGGCTGCCACCGAAATCAATCTCAAACAGCGAGGTACCCTCGGCGTTGAACTCACGCAGATCCACATTCAGCACCGAACGCAGGCCGATGAATTCGCGCTTGAGCTGGGTAGCGCTGTCGTAATCGGGCAGACCGGTCAGCTGCAGAAAAAACAGCTTGGACGGCTGCATCAGATGATCGGTAAAAAAATCGCGGCTGAATTCCTCGCCGATCATGCGACCGATTTCTTCCAGCGCCTGTTCCTCATCGTTCCAGCTGCGCCCCTTGGGCACCTTGTTGTTGAAATAGATCTCCTCGCCACTCTGCAGGTTGAGACACTTGACCGACCAGCTGGTGAGCGCGTGTTTGGTCACGGTCAGGCCCGAAGCCGGCAGGCGGGCGCTGAGGGCTTTGAAACGGGCCTCGCCCTCAACGGCGAAATCGGCCGACTGCACCCCGCTCTCGCCGGCGGCCCAGACGCGATAACCGAAGGCACCGAAATGCTCCTTGAGAACATTTTCCGCCACAAAGGAGCGTTCGGCGTTGGCGTCGCCACCACGTTCGGTGTCGCGCACCACCACCTGCACCTCAATACGCGGATTGCCCTGCTGACGAATCAGCTCACGCCGCTCGTGGCGCCCCAGCTCCTCCAGCGCCGTGCGCACATCAGCCAGATAAACCTCGGCCTTGATAAGCAGGTGCATGAAACCATCGTCGCCCACAAAGGGCTCCGATTCCTTGAGAATCTGCTTGATCAGGCCCTGGGATTTTGTCAGCACCCGATCCTGCACCAGGGCGTAGTTCTCCACCAGGGTACTGCTGTCGACCAGCACGCCGACAGCCTTTTCAACGGCCTGCCGGCGGGCATCGGCCCGCAGATCATCGATCAGCAGACCCCGGTCTTTCTGGTAGATGGCCGCCTGCGGATCGGCGAGGCCCTCGGCCGAAACCACCAGCGTCTGGACGCTACCGGCTGTTGCCAGCGTGGTCAGTGGCAGCAGCGCCAGCAGCAAAAACAAACAGAAAACAACTCGCATGGAGAGCCTCCGATGAGAAAAGCAATCCGCCTCAGCGGGCCTGCTGACAGAAATCACGGTACAGCCGGGCAATGGCATAGTCGGCCTGGCGCTGCGTCAGTGCCAGCAGGGTCGCCTCAACCTGGGCATCGGAAAAAGCGGTTTCGGCCACCTGAACCGACGAGAGCGCACGGCCGCCAGCATCGCTGAGATAGAAGGTCAGCAGCACACTGACCTCATCAATCCCGACCACCGGATTGCGGCGGGTCTGGGTCTTCAGCTGGGCCCGCAGGACAAAACGGGCGCTGAACTTGCGGGCCGCCGCCAAGGCAGCATCGGCGTCGTTATTCATGAAGGCCTGCACCTCGGCATCGGCGATGCGCTGGCGGATCTGCTCCGGGCTGAAGGTTTTCAGGCCCAGCCGGCGCAGGCGGCTGTTGATGTGCTCATAGAGGGCTTCATCCTGCGGCGATGAGCGCAGATAAAGCGCATCGCCCTGCTGCTGGGTAAACAGAAACGCCGTGGTGGCACCCTTGAGGCGGGCAGCGCAGGGCGTGGCCAGAAGCGCGGCAATCTCATCCGCGCGTTGGCGCTGCTGTTCCTGTTCCGCTTCCTGCTCGGACTGTTCGTAGGCGCTGAAGGAAAAAGCCAACCCCGGCGCCGGCAACACCAGCACCAGCAGCACCGCTAAAAGAGAAAAATCCATCAAACAAACAGAACGTGCCATAGGGTCACCGATCCCCTTTCGCCAGCCGCGGCATCAGGCCCGGTCAGCGGTTGTCGCCATCCAGCAGATTACCCAGACCGCCCAGAATAGAGCCCTCGCCCTTGCTGCCGCCACGCTGGGGCGCCGCCTGCAGCATCCGGCCCGCCAACCGCGAGAATGGCAGCGACTGCAGCCAGATCTTGCCGGGGCCACGCAGCCGCGCGAAAAACAGGCCCTCGCCGCCAAGCAGCGCGGTCTTGATATTGCCGGCCTGCTGAATATCAAAGCCCACCTGGGGCTCATAGGCCACCATGCAGCCCGTATCCACATGCAGCTCCTCGCCCGCCTGCAGCTGACGTTCGACAATGGTACCCCCGGCATGCAGAAACACCATGCCATCACCTTCAAGCTTCTGCATGATGAAGCCCTCGCCGCCGAACAGCCCGGTAAGAATCTTGCGCTGCAGATGAATGCCAACAGACACGCCTCGGGCGGCACAGAGGAAGGCGTCCTTCTGGCAGATCAGCGTGCCACCCTGGCTTTTGAGCGACAGGGGAATAATGTTGCCGGGATAGGGCGCGCCGAAGGCTACCTTGGCCTTGCCACTGCCCTGATGGGTAAAAACGGTCATGAACAGGCTTTCGCCGGTCAGAACGCGCTTGCCGGCACCGATCAACTTGCCCATCAGGCCACCCGTTTCCTGGCGTGAACCGTCGCCAAAGATGGCTTCCATCTCTACCACGCTGTCTTTGTACATCATGGCACCAGCCTCGGCGATAACACTTTCGGCCGGATCGAGCTCAATCTCAACAAACTGCATCTCACTGCCGAAGATGGTGAAATCGATTTCATCGCACCGCGTCGGCGCCGCGCCACCAGGTGGCAGTGGCGGCGGAGCCAGTACCGTCGTCGATTGGGCCAACTCGGCGATCTGGCTGGCCGGCAACCAGTCGGAAAAACCCTCGCGCCAGGCAAAGGCCTGGGGCTGCTGGCGCACCTGTTCCTGGGCATCAGCCAGGGTCAGCGGACCGATCTGTTGACCATCCATCGTCAAAAACCATTGAGACATTGAACCACTCCTTTTCGCCGCCGTTATCAGAAATCAGCGGGCCCATGCGGCCCGGCCCGCCCCCGAACCCCTTGCCCGGAGGTGTGCGGAGGATTTTAACCGCTGCTCACCATTGTGCAAGTCTTACGATTCTGTCAGACGTTTTTTTTCACCGTGCGATGGCTGGCAACCGCCGTCAAGGGATCATCGGGCCAGGGATGCTTGGGATAGCGGCCCTTGAGCTCCTTTCTGACCTCGGCATAGGTCGTGGCCCAGAAATTGGCCAGGTCCCTGGTGGTCTGCATGGGACGGCGGGCCGGCGACAGCAGCTGGATCAGCAGTGCCACCCGGCCGCCGCCAATAACAGGCGTCTGCTGCCAGCCGAACAGCTCCTGCAGCTTGACCGCCAACAGCGGCTGCTGCGGATCGCTGTAATCAATGGCAATACGGGAACCGCTCGGCACGCTCAGGCGCTCCGGCGCCAGCGTATCGAGCAGCTGAAGCTGGGGCCAGGTCAGCAGGCTGGCCAGGGGCTCGGCCAGATCAAGCTTGAGCACCTGTTCGAGACGGCTCATGCCGCCCAGCCAGGGCGCCAGCCACTGTTCCAGCCGATCCAGCAAAGCGCGTTCGTCGACCTGCGGCCAATCAGCGACCAGTCGATACTGCTGGACAAAGCGCATCCGTTGCCACAGCCGCTCAGCCTCCTGCGACCAGCCCAGCCGCTCCAGCCCGCCAAGACGAATCCGCTGCAACACAAGGGCCAAGGCCGCTTCGCCATCGAGGGGCAGGGGCCGTTCGGTCAGGAGCAGCGCGCCCCAGCGCTGCACCTCGCGGGTCAGCACCCGCTGCCCCGCCTCATCCCAGACGGTTTCCCTGTGCCAGGGCAGCGGCTGAGGCCAGACCGACTCCAGCCGGCCCTCCGCCAGCGCGCAGGCGCTATGAATCAGGGCCTCACCAGCAGAGGAAAATTCCACGTCCACCGCCACCAGCCAGCGCTGCCGCCGCAGCCGACAGCGCGGTGACAGTCGTGCGCCACGGCCGTTGCTGAGCAGGAACTGTTCCGGGCTGTGGTCCCGCTGGCGGGCCAGCCGATCGGGGTAGGCCGCCAGCAGCAACCGCGCCATCACGTCAGGATGGTTGCTGGGAGCCGTGGTTGGGCAACAACCCAGCCGCCGGCACAGTTGGCGATAAGTCTGCTCGGCCGGTTGGAAGCCGGGCGAGGACAGGGTTCTGCGGTGTGGCTGCCAGGACTCCAGCTGATCGAACAGGTCGCCGTCACGGGCCGCCGCCCCCGAGCGGAATCCTTGCGGCGATTCCAGCAGTACGGCCAGCTGACAGGCCAGCACCTGCTCGGCTTCGCCCTGCGCCGCCACCAGCATGCGCGCCAGACGCGGATGCAACGACAACCGGCACATGGCCCGGCCAACCGCAGTCAGGCGACGCTGGCCATCAATGGCGTCAAGCTGTTGCAGCAGGCGAAAGGCGGCTTCGAGGTGAGCCCTGGGTGGCGCATCCAGCCACTGCAGCGCATCGGCCCCGCTCACTCCCCAGGCAATCAGCTCCAGGGCCAAAGCGGTCAGGTCGCTGCGCACAATCTCCGCTGGCACATAATCGCTCATGGCCGCTTCGCTCTGGGGTGACCACAGTCGATAACAGGCACCGGGCGCCGTGCGCCCGGCCCGACCCGTGCGCTGACGGGCACTGGCCAGGGAGATGCGCCGCGTTACCAGCCGGTTCATGCCGGTACGCGACTCAAAGGTCAGCAGCCGCTCCAGCCCGCTGTCGATCACCTGCCGCACCCCTTCAATGGTGAGACTGGTTTCGGCAATGTTGGTGGCCAGCACCACCTTGCGGCGGGCGGCCGGCTGCAGGGCCTGCTGTTGCTGCTCAAACGGCAGGGCACCATACAGGGACATCAGCACAACATCATCAGACAGCCGGCCGGCGAGAGCCTGCTGACAGCGCTGGATTTCGCGCGCACCGGGCAGAAACACCAGCACATCACCCGGCTGCCGTGCCACGGCCAGCTGCACCGCCCGGCTCACCTGCAGCTCCAGCGCGGCAGAATCATCGCCCAGGTGGGTCACCGTTACCGGATGGCTGCGGCCACCGCAAACCACCAGTGGACAGCCACCGAAAAAATCAGCCAGAGCGGCACCATCAAGCGTGGCCGACATCACCAGCACCTTCAGATCGGGCCGCAGCGCGGCCCGCACATCGCCCACCAGTGCCAGACCGAGATCGGCTTGCAATGCCCGCTCGTGAAACTCATCGAAAATCAGCAGTCCGACGCCATCCAGCGCCGGATCGTTCTGCAGCCGCCGGGTCAGAATCCCTTCGGTCACCACCTCAAGGCGCGTCTGGTCGCTGACCGCGCGCTGGTGGCGGATGGTATAGCCCACCGTCTGGCCCGGCTCTTCGCCCAGCTGGCGACTCAGATAACGCGCCGCATGCACCGCCGCCAGCCGGCGCGGCTCGAGCATGACCATCCGCCGGCCCTGCAGCCATTCGGCCTCCAGCAGCGCCAGCGGTACCCGGGTGGTTTTGCCCGCGCCCGGTTCGGCCTGCAGAATCACCGTGTCGCAGCGGGCTAGCTGGGCAAGAAGTTGCGGCAGTATCGCGTCTATGGGCAGCGGCATGAATCTCCTGCCAGCAGGGGTTGAATCCTCTGAGGACAAAAAAGGCCGCCTCGGAAGAAGCGGCCTTTTTTGATGTTCAGCTCAGAACAGCATCAGATGTCGCAACGCTTGTAGACAGCGTCGAACTCACCCAGTTCATCGAACTGCAGATAGCTGTAGACCTCATCCTTGCAAGGCGTGATCTTCTCCTTGTAAACGGCCAGGTACTCCGCCGGGGTCGGCAGGGCACCCTTGAGGGCCGTCACCGCGCCCAGCTCGGCGCTGCCGAGGAACACCTTGGCGCCGTTGCCGATACGGTCATCGAAGTTACGGGTCGAGGTGGAGAACATGTTCACGCCATCGGGCACGCGGGCCTGGTTGCCCATGCACAGCGAGCAGCCCGGTGTTTCGATGCGGGCACCAACCTGATTGAAGATGGCGAAATAGGCTTCGTCCTTCAGCTTGGCCTGATCCATACGGGTCGGCGGGCAGATCCAGATACGGTCGTTGGGGTTGAACTTGTTGCCGGCCCAGATCTTGGCAGCGGCACGGAAGTGACCGATGTTGGTCATGCAGGAACCCAGGAAGATGTCCTGAATCGGAGTACCCTGCACCTCGGACAGCAGCTTGACATCGTCCGGATCGTTGGGGCAGGCCAGGATCGGCTCGGTGATCTCGGCCAGGTCGATCTCGATGACAGCGGCGTACTCGGCGTTGCTGTCAGCCTTGAGCAGCTGGGGATTCTTGAGCCATTCCTTGACGGCGTCAATCCGCTTCTGCAGCGTCGGCGCATACTGGTAACCGTCGCGGATCATGCTCTCCATCAGGGCAATATTGGAGCGCAGGTAGGCGCAGACCGACTCTTCCGACAGCTGGATGCAGCCGGCGGCAGCGCTGCGCTCGGCAGCGGCGTCGGTCAGTTCGAAGGCCTGCTCGACCGACAGATTGGGCAGACCTTCCATCTCCAGGATGCGGCCGTTGAAGATGTTGACCTTGTTTTTCTTCGGCACGGTCAGCAGGCCCTGCTTGATGGCATAGTACGGAATGGCGTTGACGGCATCGCGCAGGGTGATGCCCTCGTTGAACTCACCCTTGAAGCGCACCAGCACCGATTCCGGCATGTCCAGCGGCATGAAGCCGAGGGCGGCGGCAAAGGCGATCAGACCCGAACCGGCCGGGAAGCTGATGCCGATGGGGAAACGGGTATGCGAGTCGCCACCGGTGCCGACGGTGTCCGGCAGCAGCAGGCGGTTGAGCCAGCTGTGAATGACGCCGTCACCGGGGCGCAGAGCCACGCCCTCGCGGTCAGCGATGAACTGCGGCAGCGTCTTGTGCATCTTGACGTCGGCCGGCTTGGGGTAGGCAGCGGTGTGACAGAACGACTGCATCACCATCGGCGCCTGGAACTTCAGGCAGGCCAATTCGGTGATTTCGTCGGCGGTCATCGGACCGGTGGTGTCCTGCGAACCAACCGTGGTCATCAGGGGCTCACAGGCGGTGCCAGGCAGGATGCCGGCGGTGCCGCAGGCCTTGCCGACCATCTTCTGGGCCAGCGAATAGCCCTGACCGGGTTTGGCCTGGGGATTGTTGGCCTGAATGAACATGGTCGGTGCCGGCAGACCCAGGGCCTTGCAGGCGCGCTCGGTCAGCTTGCGACCGATGATCAGCGGGGTGCGGCCACCAGCGCGGAACTCGTCGCGCACGGTGTTGGGCGCGATCTCAAAGCTGGCCAGTTCCTTGCCGTCGGCGGCGGTCACCTTGCCGGCCTTGGTGTTGATGGTGATGACATCGCCATGGTTGAGATTCGATACATCCATGCGCAGGGGCAGAGCGCCGGAATCCTGGGCGGTATTGAAGAAGATCGGCGCGATCACGCCGCCGATGATAACGCCGGCGCGGCGCTTGTTGGGCACCGCCGGAATGTCTTCACCAATGTGCCACAGCACCGAGTTGCAGGCCGACTTGCGTGACGAACCGGTACCCACCACGTCACCGACGAAGGCCACCTGATGACCGGCAGCGCGCCACTGGGCGATCTCGGCGTTGCCGGCGGGGAAGCGGGTCTTGCCCATGGCCAGCGCATGCAGGGGAATGTCGGGGCGGCTCCAGGCATCACCGGCGGGCGAGAAGTCGTCGGTGTTGATCTCGCCATCAACCTTGAACACCTTGACGGTGATGGTCTCGGCCAGTTCCGGCTTGGCAGTGAACCACTCGGCGGCGGCCCAGGAGTCAACCACCTTCTTGGCGGCGGCATTGCCGGCCTGCGCCAGGGCAAAGACGTCATCGAAGGCATCATAGATCAGCACCATGCCGGACAGGGCACAGGCCGCTTCGTCAGCCAGATCGGCGATCTGCAGAGCCGCCACCAGCGGCTTGATATTGTAGCCACCCATCATGGTGCCGAGAATCCGCACCGCCTCGACCTTGCTCACCAGCGGCGAGGAAACCGCGCCAGTAATAATCTTGTTGAGAAAATCAGCCTTGACCTCCGCCGCGGGATCGACACCCGGGGAGATACGCTCCTTGAGCAGGTTGAGCAGGAAGGCTTCCTTGCCTGCCGGCGGATTGACCAGCAGTTCACACAGGGACTTGGCTTGCCCGGCGTTGAGAGGCAGCGCCGGAATCCCCTGGGCGTTTCTCTCGGCTTCATGTTGCAGGTACGCTTCGATCATGTGCTTGATCCTCCTTAACAGGGTTGCGGTCCCAGCGGACCGGCTTGTAGACGGATACGTGGAGAAATTCTTCTTGTATGCCGCGCCACGAGGAAAACATCACATCCATGACATTGGCCTGCTGCAAAGCCGCAGCAGAGCCTAAAATAATCTGTACACTGTATACGATAGAACGGATTACTGTCAACCGGCAAGTCAGCCGGCTTCAGCGCTCCGACTCACGGCGGGCCTCCAGCGCCTCCCATTGTTCCAGTGCCTGCTGCAGGCGGCTGTCCAGCTCGGCATAGCGGCCACTGAGCTGCTCCAGCTCGGCTGCCGCCAACCCCTCGGGGGTACTCAGCTGTCCGGCAAGGCGGCTCTGTTCGTCCTCCAGCGCGGCGATTTCCTCCTCCACCTGCTGCAGCTGCTGCTGTTCGCGAAAACTCAACCCCTTGCGCTTGCGCGGTGCCACGACCGGTGCGGCCGGGGCCGCGCTGTCGGACACAAGCGGCTCTGGCGCTGCCGCGGCCGCCTGCTGCAACAGCAGATCACTGTAATTGCCGGCATAGAGCACGGCGCCACCGGCACCGTCGAGCTGCAGCACGGCCGTGGCCACCCGATCGAGCAGATAGCGATCGTGGGTCACCAGCACCACCGAACCGCTGAACGCCAGCAGCGCCTGTTCCAGCACCTGCAGGGTCGGGATATCCAGATCGTTGGTGGGCTCGTCCAGCACCAGCAGATTGGCACCCTCCAGCATCAGCCGGGCCAGCAGCAGCCGCGCCCGCTCACCGCCGGAGAGGGTTCTGACCGGCTTGCGCTGCTCTTCCGGCCGGAACAGAAAATCTTCCAGATAGCCGATCTTGTGACGCTTCTGGCCGGCGACGCTGACCCACTCGCCCTCGCCCAGCACCTGATGCAACAGCAGATCCTCGTCCAGACCGCTGCGCTGCTGGTCGATGAAGCCGACCTGACTGCGTTGACCCAGAATCACCCGGCCGCCTGCCGGCGGCTGCAGTCCCAGCAGGGTACGCAACAGGGTCGATTTGCCGCTGCCGTTGGCTCCCACAATGCCGAGGCGCTGCCCCGGTCGCAGCTGCAGATCAAGATCCGCGATCAGCAGACGTTCACCGGCGCAAACTCGCAGCTGCTCGCAGGCCAGGATGGTACCACCCAGCCGCTGCTCGGCGACAAAGGTCAGCTCCGGCGCACTGGCCTGGCGTGGTCCGCTTTTCTGTGTCCGCAACTGTTCAACCCGGTCAATGCGGGCCTTCTGCTTGGTGCTGCGGGCCTGGGCGCCGCGTTGCAGCCAGGCCTCCTCGCGCCGCAACAGATTGAGCAGGCGCTGCTGCCGCTGGCCGGCCTGTTCCAGCTCCGCCGCCTTGAGTTCGAGATACTGGCTGTAATGGCCTGGATAGCTGGTCAGAACGCCCTCATCGAGTTCGAACATGCGGCTGACCACGCGGTCGAGCACATAGCGGTCATGGGTCACCAGCAGTACCGCACCGGCATAGCGCAGCAGTTCCTCTTCCAGATAGGCGATGGTGGCGGTATCCAGATGGTTGGTCGGCTCGTCCAGCAACAGCAGATCGGGCTGCTCCAGCAGCACCCGTGCCAGCGCCACACGGCGCTGCTGACCGCCGGACAGCTGGCCGGCCGGCTGCCGCGGGTCGGCAATACCCAGCCGCGTGCAGACCTCGGTGATCCGGTGTTCCACCTGCCAGCTGTCGTGCTGGTCAAACCAACTGTGCAACTGCTGCTGTTCCTGCAGCAGGGCGGCAGCACTGCCACCACCGGCCTGGCGCAGCAACTCACCGATGGCATCGTAGCGCCGTCGGCGCTCGAACACCGGCGCCAGTGCCTGCTGCAGCAACTGTTCAACCGACAGCGCCAGGTCCAGATCGGGCAGCTGCGCCAGATAGCCCACCCGACTCTGGCGCCGCCAGCGAATTTCACCACCGTCGGCGGCGTCCTGGCCCGCCAGCAGACGCAGCAGGGTCGATTTACCACAGCCATTGCGGCCGATCAGACCGACTTTTTCACGTTCACCGATCCAGAAGCTGATCTGATTGAGCAGCATCCGGCTGCCAATATGCTTCTCCAGGCCGACCACATCCACCACATTCTGACTCACCTGTCGCCATCCTTACATTTGTGAAAGGGTTGTTGACCCGACCGCCCCGAGCAGACTACCATCGGGGTTCAAAAACGAGACCGTGTCGCCTTCTGCGCCGCAGCCCGCCAGACAGGGATTCATCGCATGCCATCCTCCGCCCGCGCCACCATCGGCCAGAAGGTCACGTCGATTGTCATGCTCACCAGCAGCCTGGTGCTGGTGCTGACCCTGGCCACCTCGGTGGTGATCCAGACCGCGACCTTCCGCGCCAGCATGACCGACAAACTGGTCACCCTGGCCGAGGTCCTCAGCGCCAACACCCGCGAGGCTCTCGCCTTCCGCCAGGGCTGGCGTGCCCAGCGCCTGATCGAAACCGTTGCGGCCGAACCCACCATCGAGGTCGCGGCCATCTTCAACGCCCAGCACCATCCGGTCGCCCAGTTTCTCAACCGCAACCAGACCAGTTTCGCCAGTGAAATGGAACGGGGCATCTTTCAGCGCCAGCAGCTGCTGCAGGCGGGCAGCACCGGACGCACGCTGAGCCTCTATCGCGGTCGCAGTCTGACCGTCTATGCCCCGGTGATCCACGAAGGCGAGCTGCTCGGCGGCATTTACCTGCAGGCCAGCCAGCTGCCTCTGCTGCGCAATCTGCTATGGGTCGCCCTGGCGGCCCTGCTGCTGCTCGGCCTGACCCTGCTGCTGGCCTACGGCCTCACCCTGCGGCTGAAACGGCTGATCACCTGGCCGCTGCACCAGTTGGTCGACCAGATGCAGCGCATCAGCAGCAACCCGGCCGCCGCGCCTGCCCAGGCAACAGTGACCGAACAGGTCACCCCCATCGGCGATGTGCGCGAGATCCGCGCGCTGCAGGAAAGCTTCGGTCAGATGCTTGACCAGATCCGCCGGCATGAAGCGGCCTTGCAGGCCCACAGCAGCAGCCTGGAGGAACAGGTGCGGCGCCGTACCCGCGATCTGCTCGAAAGCAACCGCACCCTGCAGGACACCTGCCAGCAGCTGGATCTGGCGCGCGACCAGGCGCTGCAGGCCAGCGCCGCAAAATCCCGCTTCCTGGCCAACATGAGCCACGAAATCCGTACCCCCATGATCGGAGTACTCGGCATGGCGGAACTGCTGCTGCAAGCCAGGCTGCTGCCCGCTGAACTGGAGCTGGCCCGCACCATCCACAGTTCGGGCGAAACCCTGCTGGCCCTGCTCAACGACCTGCTCGACAGCGCCAAGATTGAAGCCGGCAAGCTCGAACTCGAGCAGCAGCCATTCCGGCCTGTCGAGGTGATCGAGCAAGCCTGCGCCCTGCTGGCCGAAAGCGCCTTCGCCAAGGGACTGGAACTGACCATCCAGTGCCAGCCCGATGTACCCGTCGAACTGCGCGGTGACGGTGCCCGGCTACGGCAGATCCTGCTCAACCTGCTGTCCAACGCCATCAAGTTCACCGCCGAAGGCAGCATTCTGGTCAGCCTGAACTGTCATAAACAGCAGCCCGACCGCGCCTGGCTGCAGCTGCAGGTGCGCGACAGCGGCATCGGCCTGTCGGACAGTGCCAAGCAGACCATCTTCCAGCCCTTCACCCAGGCCGACAGCTCGACCAGTCGCCAGTACGGCGGCACCGGCCTGGGCCTGACCATCGTCAAACAGCTGTGCGAATTGATGGGCGGCAGCATCACCGTGGTGGACAACGTCCCGCGCGGCAGTCTGTTCAGCCTGCACCTGCCCTTTGACCGCACCAGCGAGCAGCGCGATCTGGCGGCCTGCTGGCGCGCCTGTCTACCACCGCTGCCCGCAGCGCGCCAGCTGATCCTGGCCAGCCCTTTCAGTGAGCTGCGGGCGGTGCTGCGACTGCATCTGGCCAGCCATTGCGAAGACAGCCACAGTGTCTGCAGCACTGCCGAGCTGTTGACATTGCTCAGTGACGGTGGCCCCGGCGACGCGTCGGGCCTGCTGCTGCTCGACAGTGCCCTGACCGACGATCTGGCCGGGCTGCTGCACCAGCTGGCTGAACAGCCGGGCCATGACCGCTGGCAGCGAATCCTGATCGTGCCGCCCCGGCAGCAACTGAGTGCCACAGGCTGTGCCGAACTGGGTATCGCCCAGCAATTGACCAAGCCCGTCGGCTGCAAGAATCTCTGCCAGTTGCTGTGCCCGGCACCGGCGTCTGCTTGTGCCTCTGCCGCGCCCGAACCGGACACCCCGATTGCGCCAGCAGCGGCTGCCAGCCAGTACCATATTTTACTGGCGGAAGACAACCCCACCAACCAGCGGCTGGTTCAGCTGATTGTCGAAGGCGCCGGCTACCGCCTCAGCATCGCCGGCAACGGGGCCGACGCCCTGGCCCTGCTCGAACGCGACCATTTCGATCTGATTCTGATGGACTGCCAGATGCCGGGCACCGACGGCTACAGCGCCACCCGCCAACTGCGCCGCCAGGGGTACCAGCTGCCGGTCATCGCCCTCACGGCCCACGCCGGTGACGAGGAGATTCTGCTCTGCCGGCAGGCCGGCATGAACGACCACCTGTGCAAACCCTTCCGTCGCCAGCAGCTGCTTGACCTGCTGATCCGGTATCTGACCGCCAGTTCCAGCGCCGGCACACGAAAGGAAGGGCCATGCTGAGCTGGCTGCCCGCTGTGATCGCCCCGCGCCGGCGGCGGCTGGCACTGCTGCTTTACGGCCTGCTGTGCGGCCTGGTACTGCTGACCCTGTGGTACCTGCAACCGGCACCGACCGGCCAGGTGCACCGCGTCAGCATCACCTCCAACGGCAGCCATCTGCACATTGACGGCCAGCAGCTTTCAGCCGACTGTCGGGCGGTTCTGGTCGAACGGCACGACAACCCGCAAGCGGTGCTGTTCAACCGCTTTTTGTGGCGCAACCTGTACGATGTCGCCACCCGCGACCAGCACGCCTTCGTCCTGTGCAACAATGTCGGCCTGGTCACCCTCGACCTGCGGCAACCGCGGCAGCCACGCATTGTCGGCGTGGCCCACAGCGAGCGGCGCCTGTGGCACATTGAACTGAGCGACAACAACGCCTACATCGCCTGTGGCAAGGATGGTCTGGTGATCTGCGACATCACCGACCCCAGCCAACCCCTGATCCGGCAGCAACACAGCCTGCCCTACCCGGTCAGCGATGTGACCATCAGTGGTGAGCAGCTGCTGCTCGCCGCCGGCAAAGAGGGCATCAAGGCCTTCGATCTCAGTGGCCGGCAACTGCTGGCAGAACAGGCCCTGGAAGGCTATATTAACGCCCTGACACAACAGGACGGCTGGCTCTATGTGGTCAGCGCCAGGGTCGGCAATCAGGGTTTGCTCCATGTGATTGACGCCCGCCATGCCGGCCAGCTGCGGCTGGCGGCCAGCGTAGCCTTCGAGGGTGTGCCCTGGGATGTGCTGGTGCACGGTGATCGCCTGTACATCGCCGCCGGTGGCGGCGGGCTGCTCAGTTTTGCCCTCGCGCGACCCGACAGTCCCCAACTTATGGGCAGCGCCGATCACAGCCTGCGCGCCATCGCGCTGCATCACCAGGGCGATCAGCTGCTGGCCAGCAGCAGCTCGGCCCAGCTGGTGGTCTACCGTCAGACCCGTGACCCGGCCCGCCCCCTGGTCGAGGAAAAACGTTTCCTCTGTGGCCGGATCAACCGCGGCATTGCCGTACATGACGGCCTGGCGCTGGTGGCTGCCAGCCAGCAGGGCCTGAGCCTGATCGATCTGGCGGCCGATCCCGGTCAGCCAGCCCCCCTCGAACTGGCCCTGCATGCCGACCACCAGACGGCCAGCTGGAGTGTCTCGCCGGCGTTCATCAGCATCCAGAACAAAACCGAGCTGGTGCTGCTCAAGCGGCAGCCGGACGGCCTGCTCCGGCCGTTCTGGCAGCAGGATTTCTCCAGACGGATCTACGACCACCAGATCAAGGACAACCTTCTGGCCATCAATCTCCGGCAGCAGGGAACCCGCCTGCTGCAGCTGCGTTCCAACCAGCCGCCCCTGCTGCTGGCCCAGTTGCCCGCCACGGAAGAACAGGGTCAGAATATCAACCGGCTTTATCTGGAACCCACGTCTCTCTCTCTTTGCGGGCCAAGTGGTCTGCACCATTTCAGCCTGGAACAGCTGCCCGCAGCGCCCGTCAAAACCTGGCAGCTGCCGGGCACGACCGAAGCGCTGGCCCGCAACGGCGATTTTCTGTTCGTTGCCCGTGGCCGCGCCGGCATCGAAATCTACCACCTTGGCCCGGGCAGTCCGCAACGTCTCGCGCACCTGACCTTTCCCGACCATTTTTTCGACAGCGCCAGCGCGCTCGATCTGCTGTGGCACGATGACGTGCTCTATGTCGCCTGCGGTATCCGCGGCCTGCTGAGCATCGATGTGCACAATCCGCGGCAGCCCCGCCTGCTCGATTCGCTGGAACTGGGGAGTTTCTGCGACCGGCTGAGCCTGGCACAGGGCCAGCTGCTCTGTCACAGCAATGGTGGCTTCTTCATGATTGACATCCACCGGCCCGAGCAGCTGTCGCGCCTGTGCCATTTCAAGGGTCTGCGCGATCTGGCCTTTGTCGATAACGCCCTGCTGCAACTGACAGCGGAGGGCATCCGCCGCACCACGGCGCCGTTGCTGCTGACCCCGCGACAGACACGGCGCCGCCAGCTGTCTTTTGAGCTGCCGCAACCGACAGCACTGCCGAACCGGCCAGCACAACCGCGCTTTTTCGACCTCTACCTGAGCCATCTGGGCGTACCCGGCAACCAGGTCGCCGAACTGACCTTCACCAGCAGCGGCCGCTGGCAGCTCGGCCAGAAGCCCCCCACCAGCTGCGATCCGACCACCCTGCCCGACAGCGAGCGCTTCTAGCAGGATGTTGAAAAAGTCCCTTCCGGGGCTTTTTCAACGACGCAAGCCGAAAATGCGATTTCCGTCTTGCTCACAAAATCAATCCATTACGAAGTAATGATTGATTTTGGTCGCCCGTCCATGGGCTCCAGCAGGCTGTTTTTCAACAGCCTGTTAGCCCACCACCCCGAGTCTTTTCGGCCAATGCTCAAAACGCCCAGTTGACCTCGACCCACAGCTGGCGACCGGGCTGATAGACCCCCGTCTGGGCGGTATAAACCTTCTTGTTGAACACATTGAACAGCTCCAGCGTCAGGGTCAGGCGCTGGTGCGCCACCAGCGGGCTGTGCCATTGCAACGCCCAGTCGAACAGGGTGGCGCTGGGCAGGGAACGCTCCTGGTAAATATCGATTTTGCTGCCGTCGGGCAGTTCGTAATTGTCTCCGGAATCGACGATGGCGTTATAGCCGCTGCGATAGCGGGTGGTATTGGTGAAACTGAAATGGGCCGGCAGCTCCACGCGGTAGATCAGATTCGCGCTCCATTCGCGGTTGTAATCGCTGCGCGGCAACCCGATGCGCTGGGTCACCTGACCGTTGTACCAGACCAGTTCTTCAAGCTCTTCGAGTCTGAGCAGATCGTCGTAGTCCTCGTTGCTGGCCTCGCTGTCCTGCCAGGTGGCGTCAAGCAGCAGATAATGCCGCGCCCACTGGCGCTGCCACGACAGCGTTACCTCCCGATGGCGACTTTCGCCGTTGTTGTTCCATTCGGAATAAATGGTATTGCTGTCATCCTTGTCCAGTTGGGTCATGCCCAGCAGATCCTCGCCGTTGCGATCGATATAGGCCAGGCACAACAGACCGCCAAGCAGCTCCTGTTCCAGCCCCAGCGTCCATTCGTCGACCCTGGGCGTCTCCAGGCTGGCCAGCCGGCTGGCGGTGACGACGCGCTCCGGCGGACTGGCGGGCCAGGGCACCGGCGTGCCGGCAGCGGTCAGCTTGGTGCTGCGATTCCAGCGGTCGTAGGGCGCGATCTCCTCGCGCAGGGCGTAGGTCAGCAGGGTTTTGCCGTAATAACGGTTGATTCCGCCACTCAGCAGGGTGCTACGGTCGCCGAACAGATCGTAGAACAGGGCCAGCCGGCCGGCATAGTCGTTGTTGCCGGTCAGATCGTTGTAGCTGTAGTTGAGCCCCGGCCGCAGCGTCCAGCGGCCCCGTTCGAGGCGATCCTCCAGATACAGCTCCAGCAGACCGATATCGGCATCGGCCTCGTCGACGGCGTAGTCCTTGCGGTAGTAGACAAACTGCTCGCCGGCCAGACATTCCACCGATGACTCGGGGCAGACCAGGCCAGTGTCGGCCCGATAGTAATAGTAGCGATGCGGCTCTGTCCGTTCGTAGCTGGCCTGGGCCTGTTCCAGTCGCAGGCCGGTGCTGAAATGGTGAGCGAAACCGGCAAACTGCCAGGGCACGAACTGACTGTGCAACGCCAGGCTCAGGCTGTCCTGCAACTGCTCGATATCGCCATAGCCGCCCTCTTTGCTGATCTTGCCGCCCACCAGCGTGCCCCAGTCCTTCGACGGCGTCAGCGCCCAGGCGTAGAAATCGGCCGGTGCCCGACGGCTGTTCTCACTGCGCTTGAAGCCCAGTTGCACCTCGACCTCGGCCAGCCGCAGGCGCTGTTTGAGACGGGCATTCAAGGCCAGGCCGCCACCCTCGATATCAAAACCGCTGTTCCGCGTGTCCTTGAGAAAATAATGGCCCTGGTACGGCGTCCACAGACCGGTCAGACTCAGCTCCGTGCCCTCGTGCGGCTGCAGGCGATATTTGACGAACAGGTTTTCCTGACGGCGGTACTGGTTCTGTGTTTCCTCAAGTAAATACAGTGGGATGCGCGAGTACTGCTGACCATAGGACAGCAGCACGCCGCTGCGTGGCCCCAGGGGCAGATCAAGCAGCAAGCGGGCGTTGTGGCGGGTAAAATCCGGCTGCTGGTCGGCGCTGGTCGAATGTTCGAAATCCTCGCGCTCAGCGGCCTCGACATGGAACTCGGTCCAACTCGACCGGGTGGTGCGGTAGTTGAGTTCAGCGGCGAAAACCTGGCCCGGATCACGCGTCTCGACCTCGACCACGCCGCCGGTAAAACCGCTGTAACGCGCCGGCACATTGCTGCGGTACAGGGTCAGATTGCCGAGCAGGGCGCGGTCAAGAAACAGCTCCTGCGAATGACCGGGCACGGCGCTTTCATCATCGACCGCGCCAGCCAGTGGATCGAGCAGGCTGTCGTTGCCCAGCCCATCGATCAGAAAACGGTTGTCGTACACCCGCCCACCACTGATCGAAATCTCCGGCGGCAGAATCTCGCCGCCATTGTTGGCGGTATAGGCGTCCTCCGCCAGCTGCACACCGGGCAGCAGCCGCAGCAGGGCCGTGATGCTCTGGTCGGGCGCCGGCAGCAGCGCCAGCTCCTCCGCTGTCAGGGCCGTGGTGCCGGCGCTGCGCTGCTCCGGCCGATCCCGTACCAGCATCTCTTGCAGAATCTGATCGGCGGAGGCACCAGCAGCCGTTGCCAGCAGCAGGGTCGTCAACAACAGACACAGGATCGCAGGCATGGCCACACCTCCTTACACGGTAAAAAAACACGGTTAAATCGCTGGTCGTCTGGCGCGATTTCCCCTACAATCGCCTGCCAACCCCGCCGGCGTTGCCGTACAGCGCAGCACCGGCCAGACCACCCTTCCCGCCCCAGGAGTGCCGCCATGAATGATCTCGACACCCTTGTCGCCGGTTTCCGCCGCTTCCAGGAAAACTATTTCACTGAAGACACCGCCCTGTTCGACCGTCTCAAACAGGGGCAGGAACCCCGCACCCTGGTCATCTGCTGCAGCGACTCACGGGTCGACCCCTGCCTGTTGACCGACGCGGCGCCGGGCGATCTGTTCGTGGTACGCAACGTGGCCGGTCTGGTGCCGCCGTACGAGCCCGACTGCCATTACCACGGGGTTTCCGCCGCGCTGGAATACGCCGTCAAGGTGCTGGAGGTGCAGCATGTCCTGCTCATCGGTCACAGCCAGTGCGGCGGCATCAACGGCCTGATGAACCAGCGCGCCGGTCAGGCCGACAACGAATTCATCAACCGCTGGGTGCAGATCGCCCAGCCAGCCCGCGAGGCGGTGGAACAGGCTCTGGCCGACAAGCCGCAGCAGCTGCGGGAACGAGCCTGCGAGCAAGCGGCCCTGCTGTTGTCGCTGGAGAACCTGCTGACCTTTCCCTGGGTGCTGCAGCGGGTGCAGCAGCGCCAGCTGGCACTGCATGCCTGGTATGTCGATATCCAGTCGGGTGCCCTGCTGCACTACAACGCCCGTCGCGGCCAGTTTGAAACCCTGGTGCAGCAGCCAGCCCTCTGAAGAAGACCGCCCCTCAGCCGCGCGCCGACGCCGGCAGGCGGATAAACTGCACCGCCAGCAACGACAGCGCACTGAGCAGCGCGCCGGCAACAAAGGGAATGCGGTAATCCACCATCCACAGCAGGCCGCCAATCAGCGGCAGCACCACGGCGGCCACATGATTGATGGTAAAGGCCACCGCCATGCTCGGCGCAATATCGCGCGGATCGGCCACTTTCTGAAAATAGGTGCCGATGGCCATGGCAAAGTTGTAGAAGATATGGTCAAGAATGTACAGTGCCATCACCAGCGGTAAGGATCGGCTGGTGGCGTAACCAAGAAACACCCCGATCAGACTGGCGTATTCCAGACTGAGCATGGCCCGTTCGCCAAAGCGCGCCACCGCCCGCCCGATCAGGGGGCTGAGGAAATAGTTGATCAGGTTGTTGACAACGAACAGGGCGGCGATCTGCGGCAGGCTGCAGTGAAACTCCTGCACCAGCAGAAAAACCGAGAAGGCGATAAAGATCTGGCGGCGGGCGCCAGCCAGAAAGGTAAGCACGTAGAACAGCAGGTAACGACGCCGCACCACCATGTGGCGATGCTGCGGCACCACGGCCGCGCTGGTCGGATTCTGCCGCAGGCCCCAGGCGGCCAGCACCAGCACGAACAGGCCGATCAGGGCAAAGATGGCGGAATAATCGCAGACAAGCGCCAGGCCGAACACCAGCACGCCGACCAGGATATTAACCGCCGCGGTCAGGCTGCGCAGCCGCCCCAGCACCAGCGGCGCCTGGCCAACCGGGAAATACTGCAGCGTCAATGACTGGTTGGTGGTCTCGAAATAATGAAAACCAAAACTGATCACCAGCGTCGACAGAATCAAACCAGCGTAGCTGGGCAGAAAACCGGTCAGCACGCTGCCCAGCCCCACCAGCACCACCGACAGACTGGCCAGCCGATGTTCGGCGGTCAACCGCAGCAGAAACACCACCAGCAGCGCCAGCAGACCGGGGACCTCCCGCACCGAGCCCAGCACGCCGATCTGCTGGCCGTTGAGTCCGGCCACCTCGACGGCAAAATTATTGAACAGGATCATCCAGCTTTGCAGGCCGGTGGCCGCCGCGATGGTCAGCAGCGCCAGAAAGCGCAACATGGCCGGCTGTTCCACCGCCAGCGTCTGCCGGGTCACAGTCCCTCCCCTGGCCGGATCGGCACCAGTTCAAAATGCAGCGGCAACCCATGCCAGGGCCGCAGCAACCGACCGGCGACAGGCCGGCCGGCAGCATCCAGACGCAGTTCCAGAGCGTCGCAACCCAGCGTCAGAGGTGGCCGTTCGAAGCGCAACTGCAGCGGCGCGGCCGGCGTCGGCCGCGCCAGCTGCACCGCGATGGTGCCCGCCGGATCGACCAGCCGCGTCCGCAGGGGGGCAACGCCCGGCGGCGGACCATGCCAGACCAGCCAGGCCAGCAGACTGAGCAGATCGGTCTGCGTTGCGGCATCAGCGGGCAGCTGGCGCTGCTCCACCACCACACCCTGCCACTGGCGCTGGGCCAGCAACCGCGCCCCATCGTCGGTCCGCTGCCATAGCCAGCCATAACGCAGCAGACGCCCTTTGCGCCAGAGTTCCACCTGCTGATAATGAGCCAGACCGCGCGGTGCGTCCCCATCACGCCAGCGCAGCCAGCTGATATAATGCTGGCGCCTCTGCCCACTGAGCCAGCCGGCCAGCCCGACAAAGCGCAGCTGCGCCTCGGCCCGCACCTGTCCGGCAGCGACCTCTTCCAGCCGCAGCTGCAACAGACCACAGCGACCGGGCCAGACACTGGTGGTGAGGGCATAGTGCTGTTGCCAGGGCAGCCCCGGCAACGGCTGGGCCTGCACCAGAGCCGGCACCAGCCACAACATCAGCCCGATCAACCTACGCATCGCAGCTTGCCCCCACAGCCTGCCGGCACGGCCCAGAGCGCCCCTTGGCGGGCACGGATCGTCCGGCGCCATCACGCACCGCAAGTGGTCATCCCCGCAGCCGACAGCCGCAACAACGCCGACCGGGCCGGAACCCCACTGGCCCCGGCGCCAGCTGGACGATACGCACAAGCACTCGAAAAGGCAAGAAAAAGCAAAGCTGCGACTTGACGCGCCGGTCACCTCGGCCTATAGTCCTTCCGATCCATATCCATATATTGCGTTTTGTTCTACCTGATGTGACGAACGGTCATTCTTTCCGGCTGCCGGCGCAGCCCCGAACCACCGAGGCGAGGTTGAAATGGACGAGATTCCCTTCGACAAGAACGAAAGCTATGCCCGCGAGGCCGAAATCCTCAAGGTTCTGGGCCATCCGATCCGGCTGAAGATTGTTGCCGGCCTGATTTCACAGACCTGCAATGTCAAAAAGATCTGGGAATGTCTGCAGTTGCCCCAGGCCACGGTGTCGCAGCATCTGGCGCTGCTGAAGAACAAAGGCATCATCGAGGGCCGGCGGGACGGTGTGGAGGTGTTCTACCATGTGATTTCCGACGAGGCTCGTCGCGTGGTACTGGCCCTGTTCCGCACCTCGCCCTGTGGCACCCCCTACGCCGATCGGCCAGCGCCGGCCGACCCGGCCTGAGTCCCGGCAGCTGACAGACTCTGGCCAGACCAGGCCGGCAGCGGGCGCGGCAGGATACGCAGGCTGTCGGCCTCAGCCAGGATCTCAACCTCGACACCATAGGCCCGCCGGATATTCTCCGCCGTCAGCACCTGCCGCGGTTCGCCCAGGGCCAACACCTGGCCGGCGGCCGACAGCAGCAGCACTCGACGCGACAACTGGGCGGCGGCATTCAGATCGTGGGACACCTGGATGATGGTCTTGCCCTCGCCGTAACAGAGCTGCTGCAGCAGCAGGGCCACCCGGTCGCGGTGGCCCATGTCCAACTGACTGGTGGCCTCGTCGAGCAACAGCACCGGCGTCTGCTGCACCAGCGCCCGCGCCAGCAGCACGCGCTGCAATTCACCACCGCTCAGCCGAGCGCAGGTGCGCCCCGCCAGATGACCCACATCACAGCGCTGCAGCGCCTCATCCACCAGCAGCCAGTCACGCCGGCCCGGCGCCGCCAGCGCCCGCCGGCGGGCGTACAGCCCCATGGCCACCAGCTCCCGCACCGGAAAGCCGAAGGGCTGTTCCAGCTGCTGCGGCACCACCGCCACCAGTTGCGCCATGCGCAGCCGGCTCAAGCGATGGGCTTCCCCCTCGGGCCAGAGCACCTGACCCTGTTGCGGCTGCAGCCGGCCGCGCAACAGACGCAGCAGGGTGGATTTGCCACTGCCGTTGGGGCCCATCACCGTCAGCAGATCGCCGGCGGGAATCGCCAGATCGAGCTGGCGCAGCAACGGCCGGCCATTGTAGGAAAACCCCAGCGCTTGCAGCCGGATCATGCCTGCCCCCGCCAGCGCAACAGATAAAGAAACAGCGGCGCGCCGATCAGGGCGGTAAACACCCCCACCGGCACCTCGGCCGGCGCCAGCAGACTGCGAGCCACGGCATCGGCCAGAATCAGAAAAGCCGCCCCCAGCAGTGCCGCCGCCGGCAGCAAACGGCGGTGCGCCGGCCCCCACAGCAGCCGGGCGGCATGGGGCACCACCAGACCGACAAAACCGACCAGCCCGGCCAACGCTACCGCCGTGGCCACCAGCAGACCGGCGGCGCAGAACAGCTGCAACCGCGCCCGACCGACATCCACCCCCAGATCGGCCGCCACATCCTCCCCCTGCGTGAACAGATCAAGCAACGGCGCCTGCCGCCACAGAAACAGGCCACAGAGCGCACAGCCCGCCGCCGCCCACGACAGCCAGCCCGGCGGTGCATGGGCCAGATTGCCGGCCAGCCAGAACACGGCGCTGCGCAGGGGATCGGCCGGTATCAGCCACAGCAGAAACAGCAGCACCGCCGTGGCCAGACTGCCAACCATGACCCCAGCCAAAATCAGGGTTGGGCCGGAGGCCTGCTGTGCCTGCGCCACCAGATAAACCAGCGCCAGCGCCGCCAGTGCACCGACAAAGGCGGCCAGCGGCAAGGCGGCGAAAAACCGCAGTTTCAACACCAGCGCCAGCACCGCCCCCAGGGCCGCGCCGCCGGAAATCCCCAGCAAATAGGGATCAGCCAGCGGATTGCGCAGCACCGCCTGAAACACGCTGCCCGACAGCGCCAGCGAAGCCCCCACCAGCCCGGCCAGCAGCAGCCGCGGCAGACGCACCTGCCACAGCACCACCTGTTCCACCGCCGTACCCTCGGGCGCCAGCAACAGCCGCAGCACCTGGGCCGGCGACAGATCAAGGGTGCCGCTGACAAGCGAAAACAAGGCCGCCAGCAGCAGACACAGCAAACACAGGGGCAACCAGGCCCGCACCAGAGAACGCCTCATGGCTGCACCTGCGCCGCCTGACGCACCACCGCCGCCAGTGCCTGCAGGCCCTCGATCAGGCGAGGACCGGGGCGCTGCAGCCAGTCGGCTTCCAGCTGCACCAGCCGACCCTGGCGCACGGCCTGCAATAGCGGCCAGCGTTCAAAAAAGGTTTCCGGCCGGGGCTGGCCCGGATGCGCCGACACCAGAATCAGCTGCGGATCGGCCTGCAGCAGGGTTTCCACATTCCACTGGGGAAAGCGCTGGCCCGGCGCCACATTGCGCCCGCCACACAGCCGCAGCATCTCGCCCATCAGGGTTTCATCCCCCGCCACAATCAGCGGTTCCACCATGACACAGAGCAGCACCCTCGGCCCCTGGGCCGGCGCCTGCCGCGCCACCTGTTGCCGCACGGCGGCAAAACGGCGACCCAGCTCGGCAGCGGCCGCCTCGCGGCCACAAAGGCGGCCCAGCTGCTCGAACTGACGCGCCACGCCATCAAGGGAACGCGGATAGACAATATAAACCGGCAGCCGCAGCGCCTCGAACCGCGCCAGCGCCGCCGGATTGGACATATCGGCCGACAGAATGACCAGATCGGGCCGCCGCAGCAACACCGCTTCGAGATTGGGATTGTCATAGGCCCCCACCGACGGCAGCTGCAGTGCCGCCGGCGGATAGGTACAGAAATCCGTCCGCCCCACCAGTTGCCCGCCCGCCCCCAGCGCAAACAGGGTCTCGGTGACACTGGGCACCAGCGACAGGATGCGGCAGGCCGGCCCGGCCAGCTCGACCCGGCGACCCAGATCATCCACCAGCGTCAGAGGCGCCGCCGCCACGGCAGCCGGCAGCCACCACAGCGCCAGCAGCCACCACAGCAGGAAAGGGCGTGACAGACAGGGCATGGATTCCTTTCCACGGTAACGGAGCGAAGCCGCTGAAAAAAACGGAGACAGGCTCACCAGACCTGTCTCCGCCGCGCAATGCCGCAGGCTGGCAGGCGGTTGAAAACCAGCCTGCTGGAGCCCCTGAATGGGCGACCAAAATCAATCCTTGCTCCGTAATGGATCGATTTTGTGCTGCTAGAAACGCAGCCGCGCACCGCCATAGAACGACTGGCCGGGCGTGGCGTAGCTCCAGGCCTCTTCGTAATCTTCATCGAACAGGTTGTCGACGCGGCCATAGAGTTCAACAACCTCGGTCAGCTGATAGCTGGCCGCCAGATTCACCAGCACATAATCATCCAGCGTCGTGACCGGCTGGCCGTTGACATCGCGGGCGCTACCAATGGCATCGCGCTCGTCATACCAGTAGCCATCAAGCTGCAGACACAGGGCTGTCAGCGGCTGATACCGCAGGCCGGCGTGGACCTGCTGCAGCGGCCGCCGCACCAGCCGGCGACCGTCGGGGTCGCGCGTGTCGGTGTAGCTGTAATCCAGCACCAGCTGCCACAGGGCCGACGGCCGGTAGCGCAGGCCCAGCTCAACCCCCTCGCTTTCGCTTTCACCGGCAAGCTGGTTATAGCCGCCCGGCCAGGGATTGCCGGCGATGACGCGGCTGTAATCCCAGTCAATCCGATCCTTGAACCGCAGGCGGAACCAACTGGCCGACAGCTGCAGGCGCTCGTCAAACAGCAGCTGGTCGATCCCCAGTTCCAGGCCACGGCTCTTTTCCGGGTCAAGGTCGCGATTGCCATACTCGGAATACAGCTCGTAGAGCGAAGGCGCGCGCAAACCGACGGCGTAGCTGGCCCGCAGGGTGGTGCCGGTCGCGGCAATGCGGTAAGCCGGCGCCAGCCGCCAGCTGTACTTGCTGCCGAACCGGTCATGGTCATCAAGCCGCACACCGCTGACCAGATCGACACCGTGCCACAGCCACTGGTGCTGCAGCCAGGCACTCAGGGTGGTGGCGTCCTCCTTGCTCTGGGCCGAACTGTCGGCCGTTTCGGTCTGGTGGCCGATGCCGCCGGTCAGGCTGTGGCCGCCACCCAGCTGGTACTGGCCCTGCCAGCGCCACTCGCGGGTCTCGCCCAGATAATCGTAAAACGGCTGACCGTCGTTGTCGTAGGCATCACGCTGCTGGCGCGCCTGGCTGAAATCGACATCCGACAGCAGGCGCCCCGCCAGCAGCACGCTGTGCAGATTGACGCGGCCGAACAGGCGCTCGGTGTCAATGCGGCTGTGGGTGCGGCCGGTCGGATCGGGCTGATACTGCCAGGTGGTCCAGTCCAGCGCGAAACGGTCGCCGGCGTAGCCGGCTCCCCAGTCATCCAGATCCATCTGGGCATCACTGTAGTGCACCAGCGCCGTCAGCGCGGTGGACGAACACAGCTGGGCATTGACCTTGCCGCTGAAGCTGGTGTTGCGCCAGCCATCGTCCTCGCTGGTGTTGCCCCCCTGGGCGATGGCGTTGTTATCGGCGTTGGCCAGGGAATAGCCCTCGCTGTCCAGATGCGACAGGGCCAGGGAATAGCCCAACGGCCCGACCGTGCCGCGCACATCGCCCGCCACCTTGCGGCTGTGATAGCTGCCCGCCTCGGCGCTGAGACTGCCCTGGGTCTGGTCTGTGGCCTGGCGGGTGATGATATTGATGACCCCGGCGCTGGCGTTGCTGCCATACAGCACGCTCATGGGGCCCTTGACCACCTCGATGCGCTCGATGTTGTCAAGACTCAGGTTGGCCAGATCGGCGCCGCGGTTGGTGTCCGTCGGGTCGTTGACCGCCACGCCATCCAGCAGCACCAGAGTATTCTTCGAATCAGCGCCACGCAAAAACACCTTGGTGGTCGTGCCCAGCCCGCCCAGCGGCGAGAGATTGACCCCCGGCACCAGCCGCAGGGCCTCGGCCACCGTCTGCACCTGACTGGCGGCGATATCCGCCGCGTTGATCACCGCCACCGACGCGCCGCCAACCTGCTGCACCGCGCTGCTGCTGCGCGTTGCCGTCACCACCAGATCCTCAAGGGTCTGCTCCGCCGCAGCCGTGCCGGCCGCCGCGCCACCTGCCAGACCCACCAGCAGCGCCAACGGCGCCGCCTTGCTCCACAACCTCATGTTCCGCCTCCAGAACGCCTGCGTCCGGGGCGCAAAAAACCCCGAACCGATAGTGAAAAATCGATTCGGGGTTGTCCCATTCTGCCCACAAATCGCCGTCCGTCTTCGCCACGAAGACCAACTAACAAGGGTTCAGGCAGGTCTTCTGACTCCCGGCTCAGCCGTCCGCCGCGCCTTCCCGGCAAAAGCCAGTGGCCTGAAGCAGCGTTCGTCCCCGGTTACAGCGGCGGGCCCGTTCCTGATTTGCACAGGATTCCCGTTTTAAGCTCGCAGGCGAGCACCTGAAACCATCTGGCGCGCACCATAGAAAGTCGGCCCGCGGCTGTCAAGGCCAAAGACCGGACAAGCCGTGCAACCGCGTTTTTTGCGTTGTATCGCCGCCAACCTTCGGCTAGGGTAGATGCCATGCTGCTTTGACCAGAGGGTCAAAACATTTCACCCCGTGATCCCCCTCCTTCACGGGGTCTTTTTATTCCATCAGACCGGCGGCGCCAGCACCTTCAGCAGATGCGGCAGCAGCTGCTTCTTGCGCGACAGCACCCCTTTCAACTCATACAGCCCATCCTCCAGTTGGGGATAGCCCATCGCAAAAGGCAGCGTGCTGTCGTGCGACACCAGCAGCAGACTGTCGCCAGCCACAATATCCGTCACCAGCAATCCGGTCAGGGCCAGATCCCGCTGCTGCCGCAGCCGTTCCAGCTGCGCCGCCAGCTCGCCCTTGAGACTGTGAAATTCGTGAAAGCCGACCACCTCCACCTGACCGATGCCGAAACGGCCGCCGCCAGCCTCGAACTGTTTGAAATCCGACAGCACCACCTGCTCCAGGCTGCTGTAGGCACTCATGGCGCTGGTAGCACTGAAGATACGCTGACCGAACTCCTGCGGATCGAGCCCGCTGCAGCGCCCCAGCCAGTCGGCCATGTCGCGGTCGATGGCCGTCGCCGTCGGTGACTTCAGCAGCACCGTATCCGACAGCAGCCCCGCCAGCATCAGCCCGGCAATGGCCGGCTCCGGCGTCAGAGCAGCCTGCTGGTACAGCGTCGCCACCAGGGTACAGGTACTGCCAAGCGGCTGATTGATGAAACGGATGGGTTTTTCCGTCTGCAGACTGCCCAGCCGGTGATGGTCGATGATTTCGAGAATCTCCACCTTGTCCGCCCCCGCCACCGCCTGACCCAGCTCATTGTGATCCACCAAAATCAGCTTACGGCGCGATGGCTGCAGCAGATTGCTCTTGGTCACCACCGCCAGCAGACTGCCATCATCATTGAGCACCGCCGCCCCCGGCACATCGCTGTGCAGCAGCGCCGCGCGCAGCTGCTCAATGCGGTCCTGCGGCCGCAGACTGGCAAACTCCGTCTGCGCCAGCGCCCCCACCGGCGTCGCCAGCCGGGTCAGCCAGGTACTGGTGGCCGTATCGAAGGCCGTCGACAGCACCGTCACCTGCTGGCGCCGCGCCAGCTCCAGAATCTCCTCCGGCACCGGCAGCGACCCCACCACCACCAGCACCCGCACGCCGTTTTCCACCGCCACCCGCAGAATCTCGCTGCGGTCGGCGGCAATCAACACCATGCGCCGCATGTCCTGATTGTGCATCTTGTCGGCAAAGGTCGGCGCCGACATGGCCGCCACATACAGGTTCAGATCCTCCAGCCGGTCGGCATCCACCGCATGCAGCGCCGTCGCCTTCAGACAGCGGCAGATCGACGCCGGCGAAGCGTACACCCGGCGCAGTTCCCTCTCCTGGCTCGGCACCAGAAAACGTTCCGACACCTTCTTCAGATACAGCATGCCCAGCGGCCGCTGGCGCTCGTCCACCACCGGCAGCAGCCGGATATTGTGCAGATGAAACAGCTCCAGCGCCCGTGACAAAGGCGCATCGGCGGCAATACTCACCGGCGGCTGATCCGACAGCACATCGCGGATACGCGGCACCACATCGGCCAACAGCTGCGGTTGCGGCACCGCCAGCTCCTGCAGAATGAACTCCGTCTGACGGTTGAGATTACCGGCCCGCGCCGGTCGCACCGACTCCAGCCCCTGCAGCTGCCGCAACCGGGCATAGGCAATGGCACTGCAGATGGAATCGGTATCGGGATTCACATGACCAATGACAAAGATTTCCTCCTGCGCCATCCAACTCCTCCTGTGGGGTCAAAAGCAGAACCTTCGCGGCCCAGGCCGCCATGCGCCGCCCATGGTAACCGCAGACGGCCCAAAAAGCCACGGCGAGTGCAAGCGCAGGCCAGTGATTTCCTCCTATGTGGCCGGGCGAACGCTGCTGCCGAAAAGACGCACGTAACAAACGATTCATTGACAATAGGCCGGCTCTGTACGATAAGCGTAAGGATAACCTTTCATCACCTAACGAGCCTGATCTAATAATTTCAGCTGCGGATTTGGACAGAACCTTGGCAAATTAAACAAGGGTGGCAAGGGTGTCAGCAGCCCTTTGGATGGACTTTGACCCGGTATAGGCAGATCTGTCTATCCCGGTGATGGTAATGAATATGGCGATCGTAACATGTTAGAATATATGACGAAGATGGATTTGTTGGCATTTTGATGGGAAATCATAGACAGCTTGGGCTTTCTGTGTTTTCTGTTTTATACAGAACTGTCTATTTATTGTTAGCTTTCGGACCTCCCATGAGCATATTCTCCGACATAAAGGCATTTGATTCGAAGGGCCTTCTCTCGCTGGCAGCAGCATGCTTGGGGCTTGTTGTACCTGGCTTCCTCACGCTTTACGTATTTGATAGGCAGGTCTTTCTCGAAGCGGACGTTGTTAAGCTGGTTATCCTATCAGCGTCAATCGCATCTCCGTCGTTCGTAGCACTATTCGCTACGACATTAATTGGAGAGCGCGTTTTCACTCAGTTGCATCCTCAAACGGCAGGCCGCTTCGGCGGATTCAAAGAATGGCTCGTTACGCATTCGTTCTCAAATTCAACCATATTCTTCACAGCTTTCCTGATTTATTTCGTAGCCCAGCTCTCGTTCCGGGGTTTCGTTGGCTGGATAATAGGTCTTCTGTTGGTATATGTGGGCTTCGAGTTTTATCGCCTTGTCCTTCTTGCCAAGGGACAAGCAAAGCCTCACTTTGAAGATCCAAGCGATGAGAGCTAACCAAGGGCTCCAGCGGATTTGCTCCACGCTGCGCGCTCCGCAAACGCGCTGAGCCCAAACGTTGGGCGTCAAGGAGAAAGCTGTGCCAATAACTGAGGAACAGATGAACGCGATTGACGAATTTTTCGCAGCTGCGGAACGCCTTAAAGCGCTTGGGATTATTCGCTCGGACCGTTATCTCGGAGACATCGCAGAATTTATTGCCAAGACTCAACTTGGAATGACCATGGCAGCAAGCTGCCGAGAACCCGGCCATGATGGGCATATTGATGGCAAAAGAGTTCAAGTCAAATTCAATGGTGGCACGAGTATCACGATAGACGTTGGCAATCCGGCCACTTACGACGAGTTAATTGTGATCCTCGGTCCCAATAGCGTAATGCGAGCCCCCGACTTACCCGAACCCTATGTGATTTATCAAATTCCGAGCGAAATCGTCAAACAAAAGTCCCCGCATAGGGACGGTAAGCTCCGCTTGGCTAAGGGCGATCTGCCCGCCCAATGTCGTGTTCAGCCATCGGCATGACGCCCAACAAATCATTCCACCGGACCTGCGCGAAAAGCCTCGCAGTCCGGTGAATTCAGACGTTATGTATCAAAGGAGAAAATATGAAATTTGAAGGCCCACCAGAGGATCTGGAGACAATAATTTCCGCTATCGGAAGAAAAATTGGAGCGGCGCCGGTTTTCTTGGACACTGATTTGGGGTAATGTCCCCGTGTCCAAGGAGATTAACAATGACCAAACAGAACCAGAACGAAACCGTCACAGGACCGTTGGCCGAGGGGCAGCGCTGGAGTGCCGCCCGCAAGCGTGAAGTGGTCCTACGTCTGCTGCGGGGCGAATCCGTTGATGCGCTATCCCGCGAACTGAGC
>NZ_FNAQ01000022.1 GCF_900101955.1 Desulfuromonas thiophila
TCGGCCTCCCAAGCCATTGCCGGCAGCGGCTGACTGGGACATGCTTTTCGATCTGAACCAGCTCAAGGATCTTGACCAGGCGCTTCTCCGGTTTTGTCAACGGATCGGGCAGGTTTTCGTCAAGATAGGGGAATAGACTTTGCTGTACTGTTCCCATCAACCATGATACTTTGGCCTTGAGCTTCATTGGCAACCTCCTGACAGTTGTTTGGCGTCGTAACCTAACAATATCAGATGGTTGCTTCTGGGACTCGACTTATATGCGGTTGCATCAAATACATTCGGAAGGCCGCATGTACTTTTGCAAGAAGCTCAACTTATCAAAAAAAATCCTGATTAGTTGTTAATTGTCAGCCGCAACTGCCCCCTCTCTCTTTACGAGTTAGATAAGTGCCGCATACAGCCGCTCCAGCGCAAACTGAAATCCGCTGGAGGACTGGGGTGGGCGCTGATGCTTTGAACACAGGATTTTGATGGTCAGGTTTCCGCGTGGGACGGCGCGTTACCTCTTTTCTGTTGGAGGATTCACCACACACTATATTGCCGGGAGGCGAGGTCTGTCGCTGCAAGCCATCGGACGGCGTCGCCCGTCAAAGCCAACGGCGCAACGGAATATCGCGCCGCGCCACCCGCACGCAACGAAACCGCGCCACTCAGGTGGTTTGCTCCGCTACCCGGATTTCCCACGCCAAGGGAAAAAGAAGAATACTTACGGGATTTTGAGCAATGAAGTCTAATCTATCAAAAAGCATAGAGAGTGCTCGGTTGAGTAAGGGCCGGAAGGGACTTTTTCAACATCCTGCTGGGCCAAGAGAGCGGATGTCAGGCCGGCGCTACTTTACTGGCAGAGCCGTCAATCTTGGCGGGCCGTGGTGAGGCTGTCAGATATACAGCCCGATCTGGTGGGAGATCATCTTGCCCCGCTGACATTGACGGGCTTCTGCCAGCTGGTGAGGGAGTGCCTGCCTGGTTGTTGAGCAGAGGTTGCCAAGGGTCAGATTTGGAATCCTATCCTTGCCATCTGGCGGAGTCTCTGTCGGCGGCGGCGATCGGTCTGATCTGTTCCGAGTTGTGGCGGTGGGGCGCTGATGGTATGCTGGCCCCACAAAAACAACCACCAGAACTAAAGCAATGCTTTTTTTGGGGCTAAGCTGATTTTTCGAATCCGTTTTACCTAGTGATTGCGGAAGCTTATCTGATTAGTTGTCAGGACGCCGGGGCCGCCAACCTCTTGTAAAAAAGCACTTCACCGCAAGGATGAGTGCTTTTTTTGTACTGGCGCACCAATTGACATCGCAGGAGAGCCGACATGACTCAGCATGACGATGGTATCTACGATCTGTGTATTCTTGGGGGTGGGCCGGGAGGTTTTGCCGGCGCCATGCGCGCCTTCGATTTTGGTAAGCGTGTCTGTCTGGTGGAAGGTGGTGAGATCGGTGGTGCTGGTGTCAAATGGGGGGCGCTGGCGTCGAAGACTCTGTGGGAGCTGGCGAAGGATTACAGTACCGCCAGCAAGGTGGATCGGGGCTATCGTGTCGCTGCTCTGAGTGTGAGCTACGCCGAGGTTGCTGCGACGGTCGAGCAGGCGGTGAAGGAACGCCAGTATCAGATGCTGACGCAACTGGAAAGCTTCAGTCCGCAGCGTTGGAACGGTCCTGGATCAATCACCCTGATGCGGGGCTGGGCGACTTTTAACGATGGCGCCAGCGTACGGGTGTATCAGGGGCAGGAACACTGGCAGCAGGTGCGCGCTCGCAACTTTCTGATTGCCACGGGCAGTCGCCCCCGCGCCTATCCGGGGATACAGATTGATCAGCAGCGAATTTTTGACTCCAATGGTATTGGCAGCCTCAAGGCGTTTCCCAAGCGGCTGCTGATTGTTGGTGCCGGTGTTGTCGGATGTGAATATGCCAGTATTTTTGCTGCTTTCGGGCAGACTCAGGTGCATCTGGTGGATCATAAGGAGCGGGTGATCCCCTATGAGGATCGCGATGTCAGCACCTTTGTTGAACACAGTCTGAGAAATGCCGGTGTAGAGTTGCATCAGCAGGCCTGCCTGCGTGATGTGCGCCATCTGGCCGATAGCGTCGAGGTGATTCTGGATTATCCCGAAGGGCGCAGCGAGGTGCTGCAGGTGGATGCGGTGCTGGTTTCTGTCGGACGACGGCCCAACCTGGAATATCTGAACCTGACGGCCGCCGGTGTCGCGGTGGGGCAGAACGGCTATCTGGAAACGGGTGTCGATTGCTGTGCCGCCCGCAATATTTATGCCTGTGGAGACGTGACCTGTCACCCGAATCTGGTCAATATTGCCGAAATGGAGGCTCGCCTGGCCGTGCGTGATATGTTCGGTCAGCGTGTTCACCCCCTCAACTACCAGAACATGTCGGCTATTATGTTCTTCAATCCGGCGATCGCCACCGTTGGCCTGAGTGAGGAATCCTGTCAGAAAAAGGGTCTGGCTTATCGTGTGGCCTGGCTTGATAACGCCCTGGTGGCGCGGGCCATTGCCATGCGCGCAACACGCGGTTTTACCAAGATCGTGGTCAGTGATGATGAAGAAATGAAGATTCTTGGCATGCGAGCGGCTGGTCCGCAGGTGGCAAACAGCGTCATGGCGATCGCCCACTTCATGGATCACGACAAGGGCGCCATCGATGTGTTGCGTTCAGTCTATCCGCACCCAACCATTTCCGAAGCGACCCAGGAATGTCTGCGGTTGCTGCTGGGCAAGTCAGTCTACAAACCCTATGCCTTTCCTCAGTGGGTAAAGGTGAGACGCTGGAAACCGAATGGTGGTTACGCGCCGCTCTGATGGCGTTTGCGGGCGCTGTCTGCGTTGGCTCTTGGCAGGGGCGAAGTCAGAACAGCTTCAGGAAATGAGGGGGAATGAATGGCGACGATCTGCTGGAAGTCCTGTTACGAAATTGGCGTCGGTACCTTTGATGCCGAGCACCAGAATCTGGTTCGTCTTGTTAATGCTCTTTACGAAGGAATCCGCCAGCATCAAGGAGAGCTTCTGGCGCAGGAGGTTCTGGACGAGCTGATTCTTTATACCGACAAGCATTTTCAGCACGAAGAGCAGTATATGGAAAAATACAACTATCCTGCCGAAGCCCGCTTGCATCATCAGCAGGAGCATCAGGGCCTCAGAGAGCAGGTGCTGGCCTATCGTCAGCGGCTGCAGAGTGATCCGCAGAATCTTCTGTTGCCGGAGTTGTTCCGCTTTCTGCGTCAATGGGTTCTTGACCATATTGTCGAAACCGACATGCAGTTCGGTGCCTTCTTGCGTCAGCACAGCGTTTATGACTGTGGTCCGCCGGTTCTCTGATGTTTTAAGGTGTACGGCCGAACCATTTCTTTTTCTGACTGTAAACGACGACGTTGTTGCGGCCTTTCTTTTTGGCGGCATACAGGGCCTCGTCTGCTCGTGAAATCAATTCATTCTTGCCAAAACCGTCGCGCACCGGTTTGAGATCAGCGACGCCAAAGCTGGCGGTGAGATGGTAGTGTTCGCGTTCGATGCTGAAACTGTGGCTGGCAATGACGCTGCGCAGTTTCTCGGCCACCTCGTTGGCCGTTTCGGCGTCGGTTTGCGGCAGGACGATGACAAACTCCTCGCCGCCATAGCGGGCGAACAGATCGTATTCACGGATGGTTGAGCGACACAGATCGCAAAACTGGCGCAGCACCTGGTCGCCTGCCTGATGACCATGGTTGTCGTTGAACTTTTTGAAATGGTCGATATCAACCATGACCAGGCTAAGAACATCTTCATTGCGATCCGCCCGTTTAATTTCACGATCCAATTGGTTCTGGAAATAGCGGTGATTATAGGCCTCGGTCAGACCATCAATGTGCGCCAATCGTTCCAGCAGGGTGTTTTTTTTCTCCAGTTCCTTCGTCAGCATCTCTAGTTGCACCGTTTTTTCAATCAGGGCCCGGTTCATCTGTTCATAGGTCAGGTTCAGCACGCTGAGTTTGGCATTGGCAATCTGCAGAATCTCGGCAATGGATTTTTGCGGACTGATTTTCAGATCGAAGAACTTGGCGGTATCCTCCACCTCGGTATGGACCTGCTCAAGGAAGCGCTCCAGGGTTTTTTCCTGCAGGTTGAGCTTGAGTCGTACCTGTTTTTTGAAGAAGCCCAGCGCTTCGTCGGGTTTATCCGCGTCGCGCACCTCGGCCAGCAGACCGGCAAGATAGACGAGATTGCACAGCTGTCTCAGGGCGCTGCTGGTGGTTTTGCAGCGGTGGGGCTCGTGGTGATAGCGCAGGGGCAGAATCAGGGCTTCCGGAAAACCCCAGCGCTTGACAACCTCGCTGCCAATGAAGGTGTGATCCGCGCCAATGATGTCCTGTTCGGCTGCGCAGCGGTCCTGCTGCTGTTCGTTGATACGCTGTTCCACCCGCGGATATTTTTCAGGGAAGGCCCGGGCAAGAATCAGGATACCCAGATTCTGCAGCAGGCCGGCGACGAAGCCTTCTTCGGAATCCTCCGCGCCGATTGCTGTCATTAGCATACGGGCAGCGACGGCCTCGAACAGAGATTGCTCCCAGAAGGTTGCGTAATCGAAGCCTGAACCGCGCATCTGATCGGGTTTAAGGAAGGTGAAGGACAGCACCAGGCTGCGTACGGCGTTGGTGCCCAGAATCGATGCCGCCTGGTGAATGGTGCCGATCTGTTGCGGAAAGCTGTAGAAGGAGGAGTTGACCACACGCAGAATCTTGGTCGACAGGGAGATATCCTTCGAAATCAGCCCGGCGATGTCGCTGATGGTGGTATCTTCCTCCGCAGCCATTGAGATCAGACGGGAAGCGACAGTCGAAAGGGTCGGCAGCTCGTCGCAGGCCAGCACATAATCAAGAACTTCTTGTTCTGACATGGGATTCCTCGTTCAGGGAAATGCTCGAAAAAGGGGGCGCTCAACGGTGTCCGCTTCCGCCACGCAGACTGCCGCGGTGTGTTTGGAGCCGGTTGTCGTCCGGTAGACGGACTGGTGGCCTCAGCGGAGTCTCTGTCGCTGTCTTTTGTTCCCCAGCCCACAGGCTACCACGACTTTACAACATAGCATAAATGCTGCAATCTCTGATCTGATTAAATGATTATCCGTCCTTTCATGAAAGAGTGGCGACGGAAGGTTTTCTTTTCTGCACCGTCGCCCAGTTTGTGGTAAAAGCGGGCGGTAAAACCATCAAATATCATGTCTGGTGCGGTGACGCTGGACAACCTGATATCTTTGTTGCCGGGATCTCATGATTGCCCGAGGAGGGGCTGTTTTATGCTGTTGCCAGTGGTTGCGGTTATTGTGGGTCTGCTTTTGCTGGTCTGGAGTGCGGATCGTTTTGTCGAAGGGGCAGCGGCGACGGCCTGTTATTTCGGCATGCCACCTCTGCTCATTGGCATGGTGATCGTTGGTTTTGGCACCTCGGCACCGGAGCTGGTGGTGTCGGCCATTTCGGCTGTCCAGGGCAATCCGGGCATCGCCCTGGGTAATGCCTATGGCTCGAATATCACCAACATCGCTCTGATCTTGGGGCTGACGGCGTTGCTCAGTCCCATTGCCGTGCATTCGCAGGTGCTGCGCAAGGAATTGCCGCTGCTGAGTCTGATGACGTTGTTGGCCGCCAGTCAGCTGTTCGATGGTCAGATCAGCCGGGCGGATGCCCTGGTGTTGCTGCTGGTGTTTGCCTTGCTGATGGGCTGGACCATCTGGCAGGGGATGAAAAAAAAGACCGATGCGCTGGCCACCGAGATGGAGCAGGAGCTGGTTGCTCATACCCTGCCGCTGCAGCGGGCGCTGCTGTGGCTGGCGATCGGGCTGGTGCTGCTGATTGTCAGCTCGCGTCTGTTGGTGTGGGGTGCGGTGGCCATTGCCCAACAGTTCGGTGTCAGTGATCTGATCATCGGCCTGACGGTGGTGGCGGTGGGAACCTCGTTGCCGGAGCTGGCATCGTCGCTGATGGCGGTCCGCAAGGGCGAGCATGATATCGCCCTGGGTAATGTGTTGGGATCGAATCTGTTCAATACCCTGGCGGTGGTGGGCATTGCCGGCGCCATTGAGCCGCTGGCGGTTGGCGCCGAGGTCCTGAGGCGCGATGTGCTGGTGATGGCACTGCTGACCCTGTCGCTGTTTGTCTTTGGTTACGGCTTTCGCGGGCCGGGCAAGGGCCGGATCAACCGTTGCGAAGGCGCCGGGTTACTGACGGTGTATCTGGGTTACACGGCCTATCTGGTTCTGACGATTTTTTAGCCGGCGATCTGGCTGCCGGCGATCGCCACAGAGGGGAGAGGGCCATGGGCGTCGAACAGCCGCTTGGGTCACCAATTCTGGAGGTGCAGGGTCTGCACAAACGCTTTGGCAGCGTGCAGGCGGTGGCGCAGGTCGACTTTACGGTGGCCCAGGGTGAGCTGTTTGGCTTTCTCGGTCCCAATGGCGCCGGCAAGACCACTACCATCAACATGCTGACCGGGCTGGCCCGGCCCGATGGCGGCAGCGTGCGCATCGCCGGTATTGACTGTATCGCCAATCCGCGCGCGGCCCAGCACCTCATCGGCGTGGTGCCCGATGAAAGCAACCTCTATCCGGAACTGAGCGGCTTCGACAATCTGTGTTTCTGTGCCGCTCTTTACGGACTGCCTCGGCGCGAACGGCAACTGCGGGCGCGCCAGCTGCTCGACCAGTTTGGCCTGAGCGCCGCCGCCGACCGCAAATTTTCCCAGTATTCCAAGGGCATGAAGCGCAAACTGACCATTGCCGCTGGCATTATTCACCGACCGCCCATCCTGTTTCTCGACGAACCCACCACCGGTATCGATGTTGCCAGTGCCCGCCAGGTACGGGAGAAGATTGCCGATCTGCATCGTCAGGGCACCACCATCTTTCTGACCACCCATTACATTGAGGAAGCCGAGCGCCTGTGCCAGCGAATCGCCTTTATTGTGGCCGGGCGCATTGTGCGCTGTGCTACCTTGGGCGCGTTGCTGGAACCGGTGCGGCAACGGCACCAGCTGCTTATCAGCTGTACCCTGAGCGACAGGGTGGTTATGGCGGAATTGGCGCGGCACCTGGCCGCCGTTTTTCCGGCATTGCAGGTGCAGGCTGGTGCGGCCGGTCAGATCCGGCTGGAAGGCGAACAGCCCATTGCGGTCGGGCCGCTGGTGCGGCTGATCGAGGCGCAGGGCGGCGAGGTGTTCGAAGCGCGGCGGCTGCAGCCCAATCTGGAGGAGGTTTTTTTGCAGATTACCGGCCTGGACGCACAGGCACTGCAGGGAGAGGCCGCAGGCCGGGGTCGGCGCGGCGGGCAGGCATGAAGAGCTGGATCGCGTTCTGGAGCATCCTGTGCAAGGACATGCGCTCCTACTATCTCAAGCCGCCCAATATCAGCTGGGGGCTGATTTTCCCGCTGGCCTGGACCGGCATGTTCTTTGTCCGTTCCTCCCAGGGACTCGACAGTATCACCGCCCTGTTGCCGGGGGTGATGGCGCTGTCGATTCTGTTCGGCACCACCTCCATGCTGGCGGTGACCATCACCTTCGAGAAAAAAAGCCGTTCCTTCGAGCGGCTGTTGCTGGCGCCCCCACCGCTGGAACTGCTGATGTTGGCCAAAACCAGCGGCGCCATTGTGTTCGGCAGTCTCAATGCTCTGGTGCCGCTGGCGCTGGCACTGCTGCTGGTCGAGCTGCCGCTGCTGCGCTGGGCGGTGCTGCTGCCGGCGGCGCTGCTGCTGGCGGTGGCTTCCACCTTTCTGGGGCTGTTTATCGCGGTGGCGGTAAGCGAGGTGTTCGAGGCCCAGACATTCTCCAATTTTTTCCGCTTTCCGATGTTGTTTCTCTGCGGTTTGTTCCTGCCGATCGACCAGTTGCCCCTGTGGTTGCAGCCTCTGTCGTACCTGCTGCCGCTGACCTATGGCGCCGATCTGCTGCACGGCGCGGTGCATGGCGGCCAGCAGTTGCCCTTGTGGCTCGATTTCGGTCTGTTGACCGGCTTCTGTCTGTTGCTGTTTGGGCTGAGCCTGCGCAACGTGCGACGGCGCTGGATCGCCTGAAGGATGACCATGGTCAACTCGTCGATACCCTCAGCCTCGGCCTGTCCTTTTTGCCAACCAGCGGCCGAATTGCTGCTGTGTGAACGGCCGCTGGCTCTGGCACTGGCCGACCGCTATCCGTTGACGCCGGGTCATTGCCTGATCGTGCCGCGCCGTCATATTGCCTCGCTGTTCGATGCCACGGCAGCCGAACGCGAGGCGCTGTTTGCTCTGCTGTCCCGCTGTCGCGAGAGGCTGCGGCGGCAGGGCGTTGTGGATTTCAATATCGGCATCAATGAGGGTGCCGCGGCAGGTCAGACCATCGCCCATCTGCACCTGCATCTGATTCCACGCCGGTCCGGCGATGTTGCCGAACCTCGTGGCGGCGTGCGCTGGATCTTTCCCGACCGGGCGGCCTACTGGGAGCAGTCATGAAGCCAGGTCTGCGTAAAACCCTTCTGCTCATCGGCCTCGGTCTGGCCGGAGGTGCCCTGCTGGGCACCTGTGGTCGCTGCCTCGGCACCACCTGAGGTTCACTCTCCAGCCCCTGGTCAGGGGCGTTGATGGGTGGCCTGGTGGGGCTGGTGCTGGCGCTGCTGCCGGAGGAAAAAGGCTGAAGGCAAAGATCTGATGGGCCATCAGCGAACCTTGGCCAACTCCCGCTCGAACAGTTCCTGCATCGTGCTGCGGATGGCATCGCGGACCTGCCGGTAAACCGCCAATACCTCCTCCGCGCTGCCGCTGGCCTTGGGCGGATCGGGAAATCCCAGGTGCAGCCGCTTGACCCCGCCGAAGAACAGTGGACATTTCTCGTCGGCATCGCCACACAGGCTGATGACGTAGTCGAAGCGCTGTCCTTGGTAGCGGCTGATGTGGTCGCTGCTGTGACCGGAGATGTCGATGCCCCGTTCGGCCATCACCTGTAGTGCCAGTGGATTGAGGCCATGGGGATCGGTGCCGGCGGAAAAAGCCTGGATACGGCCGGCAAAGTCAGCGTTCACCAGCCCTTCGGCCATCTGACTGCGGCAGGAATTGCCGGTGCAGAGAAACAACACGCGAAGAGGCTGCCGGTTCATGTCAGCCTTCCTGTTGCAGCAGGGTTTTCAGCTCCGCTACGGAGGGCACCTTGCCGACCAGTCGGACCTGGCCATCCACGGCCAGGGCTGGTGTCAGCATGACGCCAAAGGCCATGATCTGATTCAGATCACTGATTTTCTCCAGTTCAACAGCGAGTCCCAGTTGTTCCGCCGCCTGGCTGGCGGCCTGGGCCAGGGCGGTGCATTTGGCGCAGCCGGTACCCAAAATCTGAATCTTCATGTTGTTTTTCCCCTTTCTGTTTGTTAGCTACTGTTTTTATTGCATTCTTATTGGACGATGGCGCCAAAGATCAGGCCGCTGAGAGTGGCCATGACAATCACCAGAGAGACAAACGCCAGGGTCTTTCTGGTACCCAGCACGCAGTGAATGACCAGCATGTTGGGCAGAGACAGGGCCGGGCCGGCCAGCAGTAGTGCCAGGGCTGGCCCCTGACCCATGCCGGCGCCGAGCAATCCTTGCAAGATGGGAATTTCGGTGAGGGTGGCGAAATACATGAAGGCGCCGAATACCGCGGCGAACAGATTGGCCGACAGGCTGTTGCCGCCCACCAGGCCGGCGACCCAGGTCGTCGGAATCAGGCCTTCGTGGCCGGGGCGGCCCAGCAGGGCACCGGCCACCAGCACGCCGAGAAGCAGCAGAGGCAGAATCTTCCGGGCAAAATCCCAGCTGTTGTCGAACCAGGAACGCAGTTCGCCGGTTTCATCCCGGCCGCTGGCGGTCAGCCAGACCAGACCGGCGGTGCCGGCGACAAACGCCAGCAGCGGACGCTGAGGAAACAGCAGCGCCAGACCCGCCACCAGTACCGTGACCAGCGCCATGCGCCGCGCCGGCACACCGAACCAGCGTACCAGCAGAACCGCCAGCAGCAGGGCAAAACCGCTGGTCAGCCACCATTTGGCGCTATAGATGAGATACCATAAGCCCTGCTGTTCGGCCGGGCTGCCCCAGTTGGCGAAAACCAGAATGGCGACCATGCTGGCGAAATAGAGGGCGTTCTGCCCCAGACCGCGCGGCATGGCCTCGACCGGCAGTGCGGCGGCCTGTTGCCGCTGTTGCTCCTCGCGCCGGAACAGCAACTGCATGGCCAGGCCGATTACCACCGAGAACACAATGGCGCCCAGGGCGCGGGCCAGACCCAGTTGTGGTCCCAGTACCGCAGCGGTCAGGATGATGGCCAGCACGTTGATGGCCGGCCCGGAATAAAGAAAGGCGCAGGCCGGGCCAAGACCCGCCCCCATGCGGTAGATGCCAGCGAACAGTGGTAATACGGTGCAGGAGCAGACCGCCAGCAGGGTGCCGGACACCGAGGCCACGCCGTAGGCCAGCACCTTGTTGGCGCCGGTGCCCAGGTATTGCATGACCGCTGCCTGACTGATGAACACGGCAATGGCGCCGGCGATAAAAAAAGCCGGCACCAAGCACAGCAGCACATGTTCGCGGGCGTACCATTTGGCCAGATGCAGGGCTTCCAGAATGGCGCCATCAAAACGAACCTGGCCGACGGGCAGATAGAATAGGGCCAGAAAAACACTGCCGTACCATAGCAGACGTTTGAACTCCGGTTTCAGGGTCATGGCGGCAGCCTTTCAGTGCAGTTTGATAAACGCTAGCGGGTGTTAGGCCGCTTGAGATGGACAGTTTTATTGTTACTCGTGGTCATTTTGCCCATTGGCCAAATATAAACACAAAAAAACGCTTCAGGGTTTGAGGGCCGCATCAATGCAGCCAAGGAATTGCAACACACAGGGCACCCGCAAGCGGTAGAATACCTGTTTGCCGCGCTTGTCGTCCGTTACGATGCCGGCCTGACGCAGCACCGCCAGATGCTTGGAGATGGTCGAGAAATCGACGTCGATGGCCGCGACGAATTCACAGACGCAGCGCTCGCCATCGGCCAGTTGCTCCACCATCCACAGGCGGGTGGGGTGGGCCAGAGCCTTGAGGACCTCGGCGCGGGTACGGCAGAAGGCTTTTTCGGCGGCGGTCTGCGGTCTGATCTCGGGCTGGGTTTGTGTTTGCATGTTTGGCAAAATAGCCAAGCTTTAAGGGTCTGTCAAGGTCTAATCCGGGTTGCGCTCAGAGGCTGCGGCGTGGCTCGGCCGATGGTTTGCCGAAATAATAGCCCTGCATCAGATCGACCCCGAGCGCCTTGAACCAGTCGTACTCCTCGCGGGTTTCGATGCCTTCGGCCAGAATCTGGCAACCGGCGTCACGGCACATGGCCCGCAGGGCGCGGGCAATGGATTGCTTGATTTCTGACCGGTGCACGTCACGCACCAGTTCCATGTCGAGTTTGATGATATTCGGTTGCAGGCGGGCAAACAGGTTGAGAGAGGAAAAGCCGCTGCCGATATCGTCGAGAGCGGTGCGAAAGCCCTTGCTGCGGTAGTAGTCGAGAATATGGATCAGGTGCTCAAGGCTGTCGACCTTTTCTGTTTCGACCACCTCGAACACGATTCGGCCTGGGTCAAATTCCAGTTGTTGGGCCCAATGGACGGTGTCGCGCAGGCAGAATTCGGGGTTGTAGATGGAGGAGGGCAGGAAATTGACAAAGATATTCTGGTAAATGTTCTTGACCGCAGCGGTCTTGATGGCTGTCTCCCGGCATTGCCGGTCCAAGTTGAACAGCAGGCCTGTCTTCAGGGCGGTGGTAAACATCGGTCCTGGGGCCATGAAGCTGCCATCGGCCAGCACCCCGCGGGCCAGACATTCATAGGCGTAGATGCTGTGATCGGCCACAGCGACAATCGGCTGGAAGTGTACTGTCAAAGAACCGTTGTCGAGCAGCCAGACCAGCTCGCGCGCCTGCAGCAGGGTGGCCCAGGTTTCCAGGGTTTTGGCCTGGGCCATCTTGCCGAAGTCGAGCGCTTCATCGGGGGCCAGCGGCAGCAGATGGATGTTGCGCTGTTCCGTTTCGGTCAGATCGGGCAAGGCCGCCAAGGTCGTGACCAACGCGGCAAAATCCTCCAGTTGGCAGCACAGCTGCATCGGAGCCAGCTGACAGTCGTAGCCTTCAGAGAACAGCGCGGTGGCGATCTTGTCGAGAATGTATTCGTGCGCGGCACTGATATAAAGGGTGCGACGGCCATTGGGCCAGGGAGGCGTGGTGGTACAGTGACGGCAGGACATGCAGGCTCCTTGGCAAGATTGACAGGGCGGGGGATGGTGCTCCGACGGTCAGTTGGTCACCAATTCTACGGTAGCTGCGGGCAGGGCAAAAGGAAAATGCGACATTGCCGGCGCAAAACCGCTGCCGGCGATTGCTCGGCCGGCAGACAGTTGGCGGAGTGCCACAGAGGCTCTTTTCTGCCCAGTCCAGGCCGCTGCCATGTTAAGCTGGCGGCCGTTTCGTTGCGACCGTCGCAGGGTTTGCTGGCATGGGCTCTGTGAGCTGTCCGTTAAGCCACCCGTTCTGTTATGGGCTTGGCGAGAGCGGGCGGTGGCGGGCGCGCCAGAGGAGGAAATTGCTGTGATGGAGGGACTCTTGGCCGGTGGTGCGGTCCTCATCGGTCTGGTGGTGCTGCTTTACAGTGCTGACCGGTTTGTTGATGGCGCTGTCGGGGTGTCGCGCCATTTTGGCATGCCGACCTTGCTGATTGGCATGGTGGTCATCGGTTTCGGTACCTCGGCGCCGGAGATGGTGGTGTCGGCCATTTCTGCCCTGCAGGGCAATCCGGGATTGGCGCTGGGTAATGCCTATGGTTCGAATATCACCAATATTGCCCTGATTCTGGGGCTGACGGCGGTGCTCCGGCCCATTGCCGTGCATTCCCATGCCCTGCGCAAGGAATTGCCCCTGTTGTTGCTGATGACCCTGGTGGCGGCGGTGCAGCTGTGGGATGGTCATCTCAGCCGTCTCGACGCGCTGGTGCTGCTGCTGCTGTTCGCCGGCTGGATGGGCTGGTCGATCCGGCAGGCATGGCGTCGCCCCGGTGATGCCCTTGGCAGCGAACTGGAACAGGATCTGATACTGCAGCCGCTGCCATTGCGACGGGCTGTGGCTCTGGTGCTGCTGGGTCTGGTGCTGCTGACCCTCAGTTCCCGCCTGCTGGTCTGGGGCGCGGTACGGCTGGCGCAGGGCTTTGGCGTCAGCGATCTGATCATTGGCCTGACCATTGTCGCCATCGGTACCTCGCTGCCTGAACTGGCCTCGTCGCTGGCGGCCACCCGCAAGGGCGAACACGATCTGGTGCTGGGCAATGTCCTGGGTTCCAATCTGTTCAATACCCTGGCGGTGGTCGGCATCGCCGGTGCCATTGAACCCCTGGTGGTGGAGCCGGCCGTGCTTGGGCGCGACATGCTGACCGTGGCCGTGTTGACCGCCGCGCTGCTGCTGTTCGGCTTCGGTTTCACCGGTTTTGGCCGTGGTCGCATCAATCGTTTCGAGGGGGCGCTGCTGCTGGTTGCCTATGGCGCCTACAACGGTTTTCTGGTGTGGAGTCTGTTGTGATAAGCTCACGTAATGACATGTGTTTCAGGGCATTGTAAAAATAATGCGACCGGCTGCGGATTTTCATTCACAGCCGTGAAAATTGGCGTATAAGGAAAAAGCTGCGCGCCGCCCGGCACTACATTGGGCGGCGTCTTTTCGTTGGTCCTTTTTTCTTGCGAGGAAACACCCATGGGCCGCCTGCAGATCCGCGAAGCTGTTTTGGAGGATCTCGATTTTCTGCACCAGCTGGAAGGCTGCTGCTTCCCCTGCCATCGGCAGAGCAGCCGCCGTTCACTGCGGACCAGCATTACCAGTGCCAGTCAGCAGACCTACATTCTCGAACGCATCAAGAACAAACTGCCGCCGGCGCCGGTGGGGGCGGCCACGGTGTTCTGCTACAAGCATGCTCTGCGCATCTATTCCATCGCCATCCATCCGGATTATCGTGGTCACGGCATGGGTGATTTTCTGCTGCGTTACCTCATCGGTCTGGCCCAGCTGCGTGGCTGTGACCGCTTGACCCTGGAGGCCGACAGCCACAACCGGGCGCTGATCGATTGGTACCGCAAATTCTCCTTTGTCACCGTTGAACAGCTGGAGGACTATTATGGACCGGGCGAACCGGCCTGCCGCATGGTGCACCGCCTGCGCCAGACGCCGGACAGTGCCCTGTTCACCGGCAACGTGATCGTGGTCGATCAAGTGCGGCGCTGGCGTTTTGCCATTCCCGGTGTCGAAATCGTCTCGGCTCGTGACTACCTGTCGGCCGAGCGCTTTCGCAACAGCGAACGCTACCATGTGCTGAATCTGTGCCAGTCGTACCGTACCCACAGCTTGGGCTATTATGTGTCGCTGCTGGCGGCGGCCCGCAACCACCGGCTGATACCCTCGGTGATGGCGATGAAGGATGTCGCCAACATGGCCATCGCCCAGAGCCTGACCGAGGAGATCCGTCCCTTTCTTGATGACAAGCTGCAGCGCATCGGGCCGGACGGCCTGGAGCTGATGGTGGTGCTGGGCAAGACGCCGCGGCGCGAGTTCGCCGATCTGGCCAAGAAGCTGTTCACCCTGTTCGAGATTCCCTTTTTTATTGTCCAGTTCGCCCGTAACGGCAGCTGGAAGATTCGCCAGATCAGGCCGCTGAGCCTGACACAGGTAACGCGCAGCCAGCCGGAACTGTTTCAGGAGGCGGTCACCCGCTATTTCCAGAAAAAACGCCACCGCCGCACCCAGCTCAAGCAATACAAGTACGATCTGGCGATTCTGGTCGATCCGAAGGAAAAAACCCCGCCGTCCTGTCCGCAGGCGCTGGAGCGGTTCCGCCGGGCCGGCGAGCAGATCGGCTTTTTTGTCGAGTTCATCGGCAAGATGGACTATCGCCGCATCTGCGAGTTCGATGCCCTGTTCATCCGCGAAACCACGGCCATCGAGAACCATACCTACCGCTTTGCCCGTCATGCCTACACCGAGGGGCTGGTGGTGATTGACGATCCCTGGTCAATTTTGCACTGTTCCAACAAGATCTACCTGCATGAACGGCTGGCTCGCGCCCGCCTGCGTCAGCCGCGTTCCTGGCTGCTGACGAAAACCGCCGCCACGCCCGAGCGCTTGCGCGCGCTGCCGTTTCCGCTGGTACTGAAACTGCCGGAGAGTTCCTTTTCCCTGGGCGTCTACAAGGTTGGGGACCTGAGCGCCCTGCAGATCCGCCTGAAGCAGATGTTCGCCCAGAGCGATCTGGTGATTGCCCAGGAGTTTCTCGAAACGGCCTTCGACTGGCGCATTGGCGTGCTCGACCATGCGCCGCTGTTCGCCTGCAAGTACTACATGGCCCGCGGTCACTGGCAGGTGTACAACTGGGGCGATGAAACCTCGGCCGATTTTGCCGGCCAGTCCGAGGCCATTCCCCTGCAGCAGGTGCCGCCCCACATTCTCAAAGCGGCGGTCAAATCGTCCTCTCTCATCGGCGACGGCCTCTATGGCGTCGATCTGAAGGATGTTCAGGGGCAGGCCTATGTCATCGAGATCAATGACAATCCCAATATCGACGTCGGCATCGAAGATGCCCTGCTGCAGGATGAACTTTACCTGCGCATCATGGCTTCGTTTTTCAGCCGCATCGAGCGCGAACGCCATCAGCCGCGTTATCTGCTTTAACCTTTGTTTTGTGGAGCCCGCTCATGATCCATCCCGCGACCCGTATCGGTTTTGTCAGTGAGGCCATCGGCAACGGGGTCTTTGCCACCGCGCCGTTGCCCCGTGGCACGCTGCTGGTGGTGCAGGACGCCTTCGATCAGTGCCTTACGCGCGCCCATTTTCAGGCCCTGCCGCCGGTGTTGCGCGACAGTCTGGAAACCTATCTCTACCATAATAAACGGGGAGAACTGGTGTTGGGTTGGGATCATGCCAAGTACATCAATCACAGCTGCACCAGCAACAGCCTGATGACCGACTACGGGCTGGAAATCGTTGTGCGCGATATCGCGGCCGGCGAGGAGATCACTACCGATTACGGTCTGCTCAATGTGCAGGAACCCTACGAACTGTATTGCAACTGCCAGCCCTGCCGGGGGCGGCTGGCGCTGGACGATATCGATCGGCTGGCCGATCTCTGGGATCAGCAGATTTGCGACGCGCTGCAGCAGGCGCCCCGGCTGCAGCAACCCCTGTGGCCCCTGTTGAGCGCCGCAACCGTCGAGGCTTTGTCGCGTCTGTCGTCTGATCCCGCCAGTTATCGCAGCGTGCGCGGGCTTAAATGGCGCTGCGACGCGGCGGTTGTGGACCGGATCGCAGCGGACTGAATGCTCCTGCTGCCGGCCCACCGGGCCGCCGCCGGCAGCGAAAAGGGTGGTGGAGGCGGTGCCCTGCGGCTTGCAGGGTTGGCTGCGGCTGGCACTTTTTGGTATGCTTGGCGACCGTTGCTCCCGGCTGGCGTTGCCGGGGGCCGATTTGTTTCCCTTGCCCGGCCAGAGAGGAGACCGTACCTTGGATCTTTCCCGCTGTATTCCCGTCAGTGACGACATGCCCGCCTTTGTCTGCGCCCGCTGTGGCGCCGTTTCCCTCGATATCGATTGTTTGTGCCAGCCGCTCGGCAAGGGTTGTCGTGCCGACTGGTGCGGTTCACCCAGTCTGCGGCCGCCGCAAGCTTGTCAGCAGCATCCCGATGCGTTGCGCTATATCTGTGGCAAATGCCGCAAGATCGCGGTCAATCCCGAGTTGCTGTGTGATCCCCAACTCTGGCCGGGTGCTGCCGATGACCACGCCTGAGCCGTCCACCGGCCTGCCCGCCAATCTGGCGCCGCCGTCACTGGCGCCGGCGGAACTGTACTGTATCGATCTGGATCTGCCCGGCCGGGAAGGCTTCCGCCGTTTTATCAGTGCCTGGCTTTACCGCGATGCGCAGCTGACCTTTGTGGTCGACCCCGGTCCGCTGGCCACGCTGCCGCTGTTGCTGACCGCCCTGCGCCGCTGCCAGGTCGAACGCCTCGATCTGATTCTGCTGACCCATATTCATATCGACCATGCCGGCGCCACCGGCGCCCTGTTGCGGGAATTCCCTCAGGCCCGCGTGGTCTGTCATGCCGAGGGGGTGCGTCATCTGGTGGCGCCGGAAAAACTCTGGCAGGGTTCGCTCAAGGTATTGGGTGAGCTGGCGCAGGACTACGGTGAGATCGTGCCGGTGGCGCAGACGGCCTTTGTGGCGGAGGAACAATGGCCGACCCTGCCGTTGCAGGTGGTGGCGACGCCGGGCCACGCCGTGCATCACCAGAGCTATCTGCTGGCTGACCTGCTGTTTGCCGGCGAGGTGGCGGGGGTGCGCAGCCCGTCGCCGGCCGGTCTGTACATGCGGCCGGCCACGCCACCACGCTTCGATCTGGCCATCGCGCTGGCGTCTGTCGAACGGGTACTGGCGCTTCAGCCGCAAAGCCTGGTTTTTGCCCATTACGGGCTGGTGCCGCAAGCGCAGCACCATCTGCGGTTGGCCCGCCGCCAGCTGCTGCTGTGGGTGCAGGGCTGTATCCGTACCGCCGATCTGGCCGAGGATGAACAGCCGGCGGCCTTCTGGCGTTACCTGCTGACGCATGATGCTGAATTTGCCCGCTTCGGCGGTCTGGCAGCCGATATTCAGGCGCGGGAGCGCTATTTCTTCAGCAACAGCCATCGGGGCATGCGCGACTATGTAGCGGGGCTGAACGCGGCCCAGCGCGCCGAGTTACTGGCCCGGCCATTGCCGTCCCTGTGACCAACGCGGCCGGCGGGGGCGTTGCCCCCTGGTCTCCCGCCTGGATGGGGCTGGTGCCGGCCGCCGGTCAGGCCTTGCGGGCCAGCAGCACGACAAAGCGGGCGTCGCTGGCCAGCAGCTGACAGTTGCCGAACAGGCGTTTGAGTTTGCTGTGATAACCCAGATGACGGTTGCCAACGAGACAGAGGCAGCCGTTTTTTTTCAGCACCCGGCGACTGTGGCGCAGCATCCGCCAGGCGGTGTCGTCACCGACCTCGTGCTGCTGGTGGAATGGCGGGTTGCACAGGATCAGCTCGGCGCTGGCGGCAGCACAGTCGCTCAGGCCGTCACCGGCGACAAAGCGGTGGGGTGCGGCGCAGCCGCACAGCTCCGTGGCGTTCAGTCGGGCTGAAGCCAGCGCCATGTGGGATTCGTCGATAAACAGCAGCCGGGCGGCCGGATGACGCTGGGCGTAAAGCAGTCCCAGCACGCCGTTGCCACAGGCCAGATCAATGACCTGGGTTGCTGCCGGCAACTGGTCGAGTTGCTGCAGCAGCAGGGCGCTGCCGCTGTCAAGGCGAGTGCGGCTGAACAGGTTGGCGTGATTCCGCAGCCGTACACCGCCAGGGCTCAGCAGATAGTCGGTCGGGGTAGGCACCGGCCGTGGTGCGGCGCTCACCCGGGCCTGAAACAGACGGGCCTTTTTCCAGGCGAGCGAGGCTTGGCATGAGCCGATGCAGTCTTCCAGTACGGTATTGAGTCCCGGTGCCAGATGACGGCACAGGGCGCCGGCCAGCACCAGACTATCCGCCCGCAGGGCCGGCCGTAGACGACAGAGCTGATCTTCGAGAAACGCAAGTGATTTCGGTATTTTTACCAGAACAATATCAAGCTCTTTATCAGGTTCTGTAAGGCTGTCGCACAGCTGCAGGCGACCGTTGACAAGATCGGCGGCATAGCCATTGGCCGCCGCATTGCGGCGCAAGGCCTCTTGGGCCAGCCAGGAATCGCTGAAACTCAGCAATTCCCCCGGCCGTGCGGCCAGCGCCTGCAGGGTGGCCAGACTCAGGGCGCCGAAGCGGTCGTTGCAGATGCCGATGCGGCGCGCGGCCGGCCAGCCGGGCTGCTGCAGCAACTGCTGCAACAGGTAGCTGTCGGCCGCGTCCCAGGCCTGCAAAGAAGGGTCGTCCGTGGTGGGATAACGCTGTAGTTGCAGCGTGCCGATCGGGCTTGAAAACAGCGTCATTTAGGCCTGCGGCTCAAAACTGGCGGCCCAGTCGTCAAGCTTCTGCAATACCGCGTCACGGGTAGCGTAAGAGATGTCGGGCAGGGTGCCGCCGAAGGCTTTTTCGGCTTCGCCGAAGCCTTTTTCAACGCCACTGAGAATCGCGTCGAGCCGGCTGGGGTCGTTGCCGGCCAGCCCGATGGCGAAATCGACGATGCGCTGCGAGGTCTGCTCGACCCCGAAATAGCCATCCTCGGCCACCAGTTCCTGGGCCTGCGCGGGGGTGAGACTCTGCAGGTCGATGGTTTCATTGCCCAGGGCGATTTCCGTTGCCAGACCCTGCTCCTGGAAGGTCTGGATCACCAGCTGGCGCAGCAGATTAAGCTGGGCATCGCCGGCGATTTCGTCCACCGGCTGCAGATTGGCGCTGTACAGACCGCTGGCGGGCGGCGTTTGGCCCAGACTGACACGATCGCTCTGCGGCGTTGCGCCCGCTACCGGGGATGGTGGTTGGGACGCCGCCGGCTGCTGTCGCTGCTTCAGGAGCTGCTGGGCTTCGGCGCGAAAATTCTGGAGCTGCGGGTTGGCAATTTCCGTGACCATGGTATTTCTCCTTTCGGTAACGCAGGGGCGTTCGGTCCGGCTTTGCGGTTGCGTCGGCCGGTATTCTCCCTTAGGCTTGATCCGGCTGCCTGTAACCAGCCGCTGGCGCCCCGGGGCGGGCGACCAGAACCAGCAACAGGATTACCCTTCCTGCTGTTGTGAGCAAGGCGAAAAGAAGCTTTTCGCCGGGCGTTGTTGAAACCCTGTTACGGCGGTAGTGCGCTTTGTCCTCTGGTGCTGGAGTTGCCGATGCGTTTTTTTCTCGTTCTGGGTAGTGGCAATGCCCTGTTGGCCATTCTGTTGGCGGCGTTGGCCGCCCATCGTCTGGAGGCTTCCTTTTCCGCTTTGCAGCTCAGGCTGTGGGACAAGGCGGTCAGCTATCAGCTGACCCATGCCCTGGCATTGCTGGCGGTAGCGCTGCTGGTGCAGCAACTGCCCCGTCAGCGCCGCTTCCGCACGGCCGGGCTGTTCTTTGTTCTCGGTATTCTGTTGTTCTGCGGCAGTCTTTACCTGTTGGCCGCCACCGGTCTGGAACCCTTGCGGTACCTGACACCGCTGGGCGGTCTGTGTCTTGTCGCCGGTTGGACGGTCCTTTGTCAGGCGGCCCTGTCCGGCGAATAATGCGGCCCGGCGTGCGGCGGCAGGCCGAACTGGCGGGACCCTTTTTATGCCAAGGAGGAACATCGTGGCCCGAAAACTTTTTGTTGCGGCAACCGGCAAGGATTGCGGCAAGACCACCCTGTGTCTGTCTCTGTTGCACTGTGCCGCTAAAAAATACCCGCGTATTGGGTTCATCAAGCCGGTCGGCCCCAAGCTGACCCATTTTCAGGGTTTGCAGGTGGACAAGGATGCCGCCCTGATGGCCGGTGTGTTTGGCCTGGGCGAGCAGCTGGCACTGATGTCGCCGGTGACGGTCGGGCCGCAGACCAGCCGTGAGCTGCTTGATGGTGTCTGCCATCGGGCTGATCTGACCGAGCGCATCGTTGACGCCTGCCGCCAGCTTGAGCAGCAGTGCGATTTTCTCGTCATCGAAGGCGCCGGTCATGCCGGGGTTGGTTCGGTGCTGGGCTGCAGCAACGCCGAGGTGGCTCGTCTGCTCGGTGCGCCGGTGCTGTTGATGGCCGAAGCCGCCATCGGCCGGGCCATCGATGCGCTGCAACTGAATCTGTACGCCTTCGAGCGGCATCAGGTGCCGGTGGCGGCACTGTTGCTTAACAAGTTCATTCCGGAAAAACGCCAGGAAACCCTCGGTTATCTGCGCAAGGCCTTTGCCGCCGCGCCCCATGCTCTGCTCGGTGCCTTCAATTATTCGCCGATTCTGGCCAATCCGACGCTTGACCGCATCAGTCGTATCCTGGCGACGCCACTGCGCGGTGACACCAGCCAGCGCCAGCGGATTGCCCATCATGTTCAGCTTGGCGCCGCGTCAGCTCAGCGTGTGGCCGACCTGCTGCAGGATTCCACCCTGCTGCTGGTCAACAGCAGTCGTGATGAGCTGATGGTGATGCTGGCGTCACTGTATCACCTGCCGGAATACCGTGGCAGGATCGCCGGTCTGGTGATTCCCGGCCAGGCTGCGGTATCGCCCATCACCCAGAAGATTCTTGACGACAGCGGTATTCCCTATCTGCGCACCACCCTGAGCAACTCCGAAGCCTTTGCCCGGATTACCCGCGATGTGGCCAAGATTACCGCCGACGACCAGGAGAAGATCGCCTTTATTCGTCAGTTGGCTGACGACGAACTCGATTTCGCCACCATCGACGCGCTGTTGTAACAGCTGGCCGCCGCTTCAGACCACCAGATCCAGCTGTTGCAGGGTGCCGGCGCGCCCGTCCTCGAACAGAAACAGGCCGGTTTCGCGCGTGGCGCCGAGCAGGTTGTTGGCACTGTCGGTGTGGGAAAAGGGCGTGGCAACGCGGCCCAGATACAGGGCGCCAATGCCGGCCTGACCCAGCGCCAGCAGTTGCTGGCTGCCGTCTGCCGTCGTTGTCCAGACGCGCAGGCGGTCGTAGAGGCTGTCGGCTTCGTCAATCCAGCCGTTGCTGTCTTCGTCAAAGCCAGCCAGTTCGGCGAAACCGTCGTTGGTGCGCGGGCCGAACAGTTCGCTGCCGTCGTTGATGCGGCCGTCGCTGTTGCGATCGAGCGCCAGATAGCCGCTGCCCGGCGCCAGTACGGCAATCTGGTCTTCGGCGCCATCAAGATCGAGATCGAAGCTGAACCGTTCGCTGGTCAGTTGGGCGGCCGTGCCAGAGAAGTTGATCACCAGCGGATCCTGCAGGGCGCTGCCGGCGCGCAGTTCAAACTGGCTTTCCTGATAGAAGGCCCGGCTCAGACGCAGATCAATGGCCAGATCAAGCTGGCGGCCATCGGCGGTCTGTACCTGGGCTGTGGCGCTGAACTGCAGCTGTTCCTGTTCCTGGTAGGATTCGTGATAGCTGTAGACCAGACCGAAGGGTGCCGCCGGTTGGGCCGCCACCGGGTTTTCGCCGGGGGAAACCGCTGGCGTGGCCGCCGGTGGGGCCAGATTCTTCTTGTGCTGCAGGTGGATTTTTTTGCCGATCAGCATCTCGGTCAGCCGCCGCAAAATCAACATATCCAGTTCTTCCAGCGGTTCGTCCGGCGCCTGCGGATCGACGGTTTCGGCCTGCAGACTGCGCGGGCTGCGGGCCGCTTCACTCAGCTGCAGCGGTTCGTTGGCAACTGAAGGCGTGTTGAACTGGATCTGCAGGGATTCACTGCGGGTAGCGATCTGGCTTTTCTCGTGCTGGGCATGCAGCTGAACCGAGGATTCGGTGATGATCATGGCGCCCTCCGTGGCCCATTGGTGGGGAGACTGGCGGATCAGCCGGGCCGCTTGCGGGGCAGCGGCAGGCAGCGGGCTTTCTTCATCCGTGAAAACAGTCCGCTTCTGTCTTTTATCGGCCGGCAAGCCTGAGGTCTTTAGCCCGGCGGTTGAAAATGACCCGGCCGCGCCCTGGCCGCTGTGATCACCCTGCCTGTCTTTAGCAGGCGCGGGTGCTTTGTTTTTTGGGTGGGAGGAGTGAATACCGATGGCTACCAATCTGTTGAACCGTTTCGGCCAGCGTCTTGTCGCCTTTGTTGCCGGTGAGGATGGCAGCGAGCGGGCCTGCGCCGATATTCCCGAGCAGGCTTGTCACGAGCAACGGCGTAATTTTGCCTGCAATCTGGCCAATGGCGCCGCTTCCAAGCTGGCTGAACAGCTGGCCGGGCCCAATCTGGTGCTGGTCTGGCTGCTGCAGCTGATCGGCAGTCCGCTGTGGATGCTCGGCTTTCTGATGCCCATCAAGCAGACGGCGGCGTTGCTGCCGCAACTGGCCGTGGCTGGTCAGATCCGTCGTCTGGCCCGGCGCAAGTGGCTGTGGGTGGGTGGTGCACTGATGCAGGCCCTGTGCCTGCTGCTGATGCTGCCCGTGGCTCACAGCCTGTCACCGGCCGTAGCCGGGGGCGTTATTCTGCTGCTGCTGGCTCTGTTCAGCATGGCCAGCGGCAGCGCCTCCGTCGCCTTTCAGGATGTGCTCGGTAAAACCATCGCCAAGGGCCGGCGCGGCCGGCTGCTGTCGCTGCGGGCGCTCGTTGGTGGTCTGCTGACCCTGGCGGCCGGTGCGCTACTCAGTCTGTTACGCCGGACAGATGACTCCCTGGCGCTGGTGCAGGGGCTGCTGCTGGCGGCGGCCGGCCTGTGGCTGGTCAGCGCGGTCTGCTTCGCTTTGATTCGGGAAGACGCCGGCGCCACCGAGGGAGCGCGCAACCCGCTGGCGGAGGTGCGCCACGGCCTGACCCTGGTGCGCCGCTCCAGCGGTTTCCGCCGTTTTCTGCAGCTGCGGGCGCTGCTGCTCTGTGTCGAACTGGCGCCGCCGTTCTATTTCATGCATCTGCACAGTCTCGGTCTGGTCGATGGCTCCACCGTCGGTCTGCTGGTGGCGGCAGTGGGGCTGGCCCAGCTGATCAGCAGCCCGTTCTGGGGCCGGCTGGCCGACGAAACCAGCCGCAGGGTGATGCAGCATAGCGCCCTGCTGGCCACGGCGGCGGCGCTGCTGGCGCTGCTGCTGACGGCTCTGCCCGTCGCCGGGCTGCAAAAGGCGCTGTACCTGCTGGCGTTCGTACTCATCGGTCTGGCCGAGGCCGGCGTGCGGCTGGGGCGCAAGACCTATCTGGTGGATGCCATCCCCCGGCAAGAACGCGCCAGCTGCGCCGCCCTGAGTAACAGCCTGGTTGGTCTGCTGGCGCTGCTGTTGGGGGGACTGGGCTTTATTGCCCAGAGCGCCGGCGCCCTGAGCCTGATTCTGCTGCTGGGCGCGGTCAGCGGCGCGGCCGCGCTGCTCTGCCAGCGGCTGCCGGAAGCTGATGCATTGCTCGCCGCACTGCAGGCGCAGGACTGATGCGCACTGCCGGGCCGCTGCCGCCGCTGTGGTGGGGCCAGTGCGTCGCGCCCTGCTGGCCGGATCTGCAACTGACTCTGGCCGGCAGCGCCACGCAACTGCTGCTGCTCGACCTGCAGCCGCGCCAGCGGGCCGCCGCTCTGGCACGGCTACAGCCGTTTGCCCGCCGCCATCGCCTGCAGCTGCAGCCGACGCCCGAAACCCGCTTGCAACCCTGGCTGCAGCGGCTGTTCGCCCGCTTCCCGGAGCCGCCCCGCCAAGTCTGCTGGCTGGCCCTGGGCACCGCCTTTCAGCGGCGGGTGTGGCAGGCGCTGCAAGAGATTCCGCCGGGGCAGACCCGCAGCTATGGCCAGCTGGCCGCCGCCATCGGTCAGCCGACGGCCTGTCGCGCCGTGGCGCGGGCGCTGGCCGCCAATCCGCTGCTGTGGTTGCAGCCCTGTCACCGCATCGTTCCGGCCACGGGCGGCCTGGGCGGCTTTCGCGCCGGCAGCACCATCAAACGTCAACTGCTTGTTCAGGAAGGATGGATCGATGACATCACTGCCCGCTTCGGATGCTGAGGAACTTGGCCCCTACCGCATCCTGCTCGATGACTGGATCAGCTGCGCGCCCTTTGAACAGCTGCTCGACATGCGCATTCTCAGCGCTGCCGGGGGCAAGGCCGAATTGCAGATGCCTTTTAGGTACTGCCTCGCCAACGGCGGCTCCCTGCTGCATGGCGGCGCGCTGGTCAGTCTGGCCGACACCGCCGCCGTCATGGCGCTGAAAAGCTGCGTGCCCGTCGGCAGCCATTTCGCCACCACCGAGCTGCAGGCCAGTTTTCTCGCTCCGGTCACCAGCGGAGAGGTGCGCGCCCTGGCGCAGGTCCGTCCCGCCGGTGAACGCTGCTGGGATGCCAGCGTCGAACTGTTCAACGATGCCGGGGTGCGGGTGCTGCGCATGACGGCCCAACTTCGGTTGGCCCGATGTCAGCCCTACGATACCCCCGCCGCATGAACCTGCCCGCCGCCATCCTCCACCTGCCGCCGCTGGTTTGGCCGGTCGCGTTTCTCGTGCTGACAGTGCTGTTTTTGCTGGCGCTGCTGCTGGTGTGGCGGCGCGGTGGTCAGCTGAGCCGCCTGCGCCAGCTGTTGAGCGAAAGCCAGCACCAGCAGGCCCGGCTGCAGGGGGAACGCGAACCCCTCCAGCGCCAGCTGTTGCAAGAGCGGCAGCAGCTGGACGAGGCGCGCCAGCTGCTGCAGCAACGGGGCGAGCAGCTGGCCGTGCTGCAGACCCGGCTTGACGAACAGCAGCGCGAAAATCGTGAGAACCGTCAGCTACTGGTGCAGGCTCAGGAGCAGCTGCGCCAGCAGCTGCGCAATCTGGCACAGGACATTCTCGACGAAAAGGGCCGCCAGTTTGAACAGCGCCACAGTGCCAGCCTGCAGACCCTGCTGAGTCCCCTGCGCGAACAGCTGCAGGAGTTCCGTCGCACCATCGAAACCGTGCATACCGACGAGGTGCGCGAGCGCGTCAGCCTCAAACAGCAGCTGGAACAGCTGCACCAGCAGAGTCAGCGTCTCAACGACGAAGCTGGCCAGCTCGCCCGTGCCCTCAAGGGCGATAACCGGCAACAGGGCAGCTGGGGCGAGCTGGTGCTCGAACGGCTGCTGGAGCAGTCGGGCCTGCGCCAGGGCAGCGAATACGAACTGCAGAGCAGCCTGCGCGACGCCGACCAGCGTCTGCAGCGGCCCGATGTGGTGGTTCATCTGCCCGAAGGGCGCGATCTGGTCATCGATTCCAAGGTTTCGCTGGTCGCCTTCGAACGCTATTGCAACGCGGCCGATGCCACCAGTCGCGAACAGTCTCTCCGGGAACATGTCGCCGCCGTGCGTCAGCACATCGGCGGTCTGGCCGCCAAGGATTACAGCGCCCTGCCGGGCCTGCGCAGCCTCGATTTCGTGTTGCTGTTCCTGCCCATCGAAGCCGCGCTCATCGCCGCCCTGCAGGCCGATCCGGCCCTGTTCGATCTCGCCTTTCAGCGCCGTGTTGCCGTTGTCGGTCCCACCACCCTGCTGGCCAGCCTGCGCACCATCGAACACCTGTGGCGCTACGAACGCCAGAACCAGAATGCCCAGGCCATCGCCAGCCGTGCCGGTGCCATTCACGACAAGCTGCGCGGCTTTGTTGCCGAAATGGAAAAAATCGGCGTCCAGATCGCGGCCCTCGATCAGAGCTATCAGAGCGCCATGGGCCGCCTGTGTCTTGGCAAGGGTAACCTCATCAGCCAGGCCCAGCGTTTTGTCGATCTTGGCGTCAAGGTGGCCAAACCCCTGCCGCCGGCCATCCTCGAACGGGCCGAGCTGGAACCAGCGGAAATCGAACCGGAAGCAGGGCACTGATCCGCTGGCGGGGCAGGGCGATCGTCCTGTGCTCAGCCTTGTCCCAATACCCCGATATCAACCCCCGCCTGCTGGCTGATTTGTGCCAGAACCTGCAGAAATTCGCCCTGCTGGGGATGTTGGGGCCGGTGCACGGCGCGCTGGCGGTATTCTGCCGTGGTCCAACTGCCCCAGTTGATCAGCGGACTGAAGAAGCAACGGGCGCCGAAGCGGCGGGCCAGGTCAACAAAGGCGGGCATCTCGCGGAAATTGTTGTGCTGGACCACAAAGCTCAGGGTCAGATCAACTTGCAGGCTGTGAATGAAGGCGAGGTTGTCGAGCAGCTGGGCAAAGTCGGCGCCGCGGTTACAGCGATAGCTGGCCGGACTGGCGGCGTCGATGGAGATCTCGACCGAGCGCAGGTAGGGGCGCAGCCGGGGCAGCAGGTGCTGGCGCTGGCTGAGCCACAGCAGGCCGTTGCTGTGCAGATGCAGGCTGTGCAGGGCGGGAAAATGCCGTGGGCCGATGGCCGCCAGCAGCTGGCGGTAGGAGGGGGCGGCAAAGGGTTCGCCGTGGCCGCTCAGGCGCAGCTGCCTGACCTGGGGCGCCAGCTGGTCGAGAACCAGGCGGGTCAGGCGCTCGCAGCCGTCGGCTTCGGCGCGGTCAAGCTGCACCGGGGCCGGCCGACAGCTGGCGCAGACCAGATTGCAACGCGGATCGTAACAGAGGTGCAGCTGGCCGGGCAGGGGCTGCTGGTAATCGCGCTGTTGCAGCGCCTGGCGCAGAGGGACGGGTGCTGCCGCTGCCGGCATGACCGGTGGCTGGCGCCGCGCCAGAAAAGGGCAGCGGCGCGGACTGCAGCCGTGAAAGCGGCCGTTACTGGCGTTCTTGCGCAGTTCAATGGCGGTGGCGCTGTTCCAGACGGCCGGCAGCGGCTGATGCAGCACATTGCCGATGGAGCGGCGCAACCAGGCCGGGCAGCAGACGAAGGCGGTACCGCCGCGCTGGATTTCAAGCCAGTCGAAGGGCCGGCTGCAGATCCAGCCGGTCAGCGCGGCGGCCGGCATGGGAGCCGGCATGGCAGACCGGATCAGCCGCGGGCGCGCTGGCGCAGGGCCAGGTCGGCCAGGACCAGGGCCGCCATGGCCTCGACGATGGGCACGGCACGCGGCACCACGCAGGCGTCGTGCCGGCCCTTGGCCGCCAGCAGCGCCGGGCGGCCGTCGTAGTCGGCGGTGTGCTGTTCCTGCCCGATGGTGGCGGTGGGCTTGAAGGCGACGCGCATCAGCAACGGTTCGCCGTTGGAGATGCCGCCCTGCACCCCGCCGCTGCGGTTGGTGCGGGTGCCCAGCCGGTTGCCCTTGGCCACGAACAGGTCGTTATGCTGCGAACCGCGCAGGCGGGCGCCGGCGAAACCGGAGCCGATCTCGAACCCCTTGGTGGCCGGCAGCGACAGCATGGCCTGGGCCAGCAGCGCCTCAAGCCGGTCGAAGGCCGGTTCACCCCAGCCGGCCGGCAGATTGCGGCAGACGCAGCTGATGACACCGCCGACGGAATCCTTGGCGGCCTTGGCGGCGATGATCTCGGCGGTCATGGCGGCGGCACTGGCCGGGTCGGGACAGCGCACATCGCTGCTGTCGACGGCGCTGCGCTGCAGACTGTCGCTATCCAGGGCTGGTGCTTCAATGGTGCCGACGGCGCTGACCCAGGCGACGATCTCGACTCCATAGCACTGCTGCAGGAAGGCTTCGGCCACGGCGCCACCGGCCACGCGGGCGATGGTTTCGCGGGCGCTGGCGCGGCCGCCGCCGCTGCTGGCCTGGATGCCGTATTTCATCTGGTAGCTGTAGTCGGCGTGGGACGGGCGTGGAATGCGCTGCAGGTTGCCGTAATCGCGCGGCCGCTGGTCGGTGTTGGCCACCAGCAGCCCGATGGGCGTGCCCAGGGTCAGGCCGTCCTCCACGCCGGAGAGAATCTGCACCGCGTCGGCTTCGTTGCGGCTGGTGCCGAGTTTGTTCTGCCCCGGCCGGCGCCGGTCGAGCTGTTGCTGGATCAGGTCGGCCGACAGCTGCAGGCGTGGCGGCATGCCGTCGACAATGGCGCCGACGGCTGCGCCGTGGGATTCTCCGAAGCTGGTCAGGCGGAACAGGGTGCCGAAACTGCTGGACATGGCGGTTCTCCGTGGCTCAAGGACGCTGGGGCAGCGGGCGATGGTGGAGCAGAGCGGTGCCGACGGGGCAGCCGATCAGCTGGGCCACCACCGGGCACTTGGCCCGCAGCAGAAAGAAGATGTTGCCGGCCTGCTCGTTGAGGGTTTCGTAGTTGCCCTGGCCCTTGGCGATGATCAGATCGGCCTCGGCAAAGCGCTGACGCAGCTGGGGCCGACAGCGCGGCAGCAGGGTGCCGGGGGCGTCGTCGCCGTTGTCGATCAGTTCGGCCACCAGATCTGCGATGCCGGCTTCGTGGGCTTCGGCCAGACCGGCGTCGTTGAGGATGGGACCGCCACGCACCACATAGGTCAGCCGTTCGCGCGGCAGCAGCCGCAGCAGCAGGGTATCGAGCACCACCTCGCCGGCGTTGTCGCCCAGAAACAGGATGCGGCGGGCGCGGGCCAGCTCGGCGGCGAAATGCGCCAGATCACCGACAATCTCCAGGTTGAGAGCCTGCTGCAACTGCGCCAGGGCCTTCTCTGGCGTCAGATTGTGATAGACGCCGTGATCAAGACTGTTGCCGGCGATGGCCAGTTGCACCGCCGCCCGCAGCGGCTCGGCAGCCTGCTCCACTTGCTGCTGCAGCTGGGGCAGCAGGCGCAGGGCCAGCTGCTGGTCGTGACGCTTGGCCTCGGCAAAGGGGTCGGTGATGCCGCACAGCCGGCGGATGTCGGCATGAATGCGCTGGGCCAGGGCCGGCGGCGGCTGGGCCAGGTCAATGCGGCTGAGTTCGGCCAGCACCTGGCGCAGAATCCGTTCCTTGTCCTCCTCGCTGGCTTCGACCCGCCGCAGCACGCTGAGGGTCTGCTGCACGAAACAGGGCAGGCAGTCGAGCTGGATATCCATCGTTCTAGGCCTGCAGCCGGTTGGCGGCAAAGGCGGCAGTCAGGTCCGCCAGGGTGGCCCGCACCTGCTCCAGCCGGGCCAGAACGCGCTTGCCGGTTTCATCAAGCAGATCAATGGTGGCGTTCAACTGGCTGCCCTGCAGGCGGTCGATCCGGCACCGGAGGCGGCCCAGACCGGCCGGGAACTCCTCGACAAACGGGCGATAGCGGCCAATGGCGGCCGGCAGGCAGGCGCAACCGTGTTGCGCCTGCGTCCACAGAATCAGCAGCTGAAAGGCGCCATCCACCAGCAGCGGCTCGGTCAGCCAGCTGCTGCGCAGGGGCGCATCGAGCCAGCTCGCCGGTGCCGGCGCCGTCTGGCAGAGGGCTTCGATGCCGTTGGCGCTGCTGCCGATGATTTGGCGCAAACCCTGCAGCAGCGGGCCGTGGAACAGCTGGCCGTTGCGGTAATAACGGGCCGCGTCGCCGCCGGTTGCCGGATCAAACGCCAGCGCTGGCAGCGGTTCTGGCGCGGCTGCCAGCCGATCGGCCAGCAGGGCTTCGGCGCGGCTGTAGAGCTGACCGCTGGCGGCATCGCACAGTTGCAGCGGCAGGCGCAGTCCCTCCGCCGTCTGCGCCGGACTATCGCCGCGCAGTTGCAGCTGGGCGGAGTCGTCGGCCGCCAGTTTCAGGCCACTGCAGATGCACAGGTTGTCGATGGCCAGCAGCTGCAAACCGGGCTGGCTGTGCAGGGCGGCCTGGGCCAGCCATTCCAGATGCAGGGCAGTGGGCAGCACGGCACGGCCGGCCAGCACATGGTCGCGCAACACCGCCATGCGGCGGCTGGCAACGGTCAGCTCGTACAGCGGCTGGGCCAGCAGGGGGGCACAGGGCGCTTCGCTGGTGGCGGTGTCTGCCGGGCCGGTGTGATCGTCCCCCGAGCGTGTCGCCGGCTGGCTGCCGCCGAGCAGCACCAGTTCGACCTCGCTGCGGCGCGAGTCGGCCAGCTCGGCCAACAGATAGGCGGCGCCCTGCCGCAGAGGGATGACCTCGATGCCTTCACCGGCGAACAGCTGCTTGAGGGCCGGGGTCACCATGCCGCCGTCCCAGGGGCCCCAGTTGAGCGCCAGCACCCGGCAGTCGGGCCGCTGACGGGCGATGGCCTGGGCGCTTTTGTTGAGCACCTCGTTGGCCACGGCGTAATCGCACTGGCCGGTGCGACCGAAACGGCCGGTGGAGGAGGAAAACAGTGCGATGAAATCAAGGGCGTCATCGGCGGTGGCCTGCAGCAGCGCCAGCAGGCCGGCCACCTTGGTGCTGTAGACCGCGGCGAACTGATCGGCGGTTTTATCCTCGATGCGCCTGTCGGCCAGTACGCCGGCACCGTGAATCAGGCCCCGGATACGGCCGCAGGCACGGGCCTCGGCCACGGCGCTTGCCACCGCCGCCTCGTCGCGGATGTCGAGGGCGCGGTACAGCACGCGGGCGCCGCTGGCCGTCATGCGGGCCAGATTGGCGCGCAGTTCGCGGGCCGCCAGCACCTGCTGACAGGCCTGCTGCAGCGCGCGCGGGCTGGGCTTGTCCGGCGTGCGGGCCAGCAGCAACCGCTTGATGGCGGCTTCATCGCTGGCGGCGGCCAGTTCGGCGTCCTCCGCCTGTGGCAGCGGGCTGCGCCCCAGCAGCAGCAGGGTCGGCTGACCGGCGGCGGCCAGTTGACAGGCCACCTCGGCCGTGACGCCGCGGGCACCGCCACTGACGATAATGACCTCATCGCTGCTGAAGCGCAGAGGCTGTGCCGGTTGCGGCAGCGGGGTGGTTTCCAGCTGCAGCGTCACCGGCCCGGCAGCGGTCAGGCCGATTTCGGCCGGTCCCTGCTGTTGCAACTGGGCGACAAGCGCCTCTACCTGCTGGGCCAGTGGCAGTTCCGCTGCCAGATCGTAGGCCTGACAGCAGACGTTGGGCCATTCGTGGCTGGCGGTCTTGCTCAGTCCGGCCAGCCCGCCGGAAAGCGGATCGGCCAGCGGCGTACCGGCCGGGTCGAAGCCGAAACTGCCGTCAAGCCGGGCCAGGGTAGCGAACAGTGCCTTGCGGTCGGTGCTGGCGGCGCGCTGCAGGGCCGGCGCGCAGCGTTGCAGCAGTTCAAAGGTCTGTTGCAGGAACAGGCTGTCGCTGCCGACGGCCGGTGCCGGAACCAGCAGCCCGGCCAGTCGGGCGGGCGGATTGTGCTGCTGTGGTCCGACGATTTCAGTGACAAGGCCTTGCTGCCGGAGCGCCTCGGCCAGAGCCGTGCTGAGGGGTGAGCAGTCGTCGACAATCCAGAAGGGCGCGTCGTTGATCAGCGGCCGTGGCGGCGCGGCCGTTAAGGGAACGACGCGGATGCGCTGGCGGTACAGCCCGGCTTGCGGCAGCTCGGCGGCCTCGGCTGTCGAGCTGGTGCAGTGGCAGGTCGCCGGATCGGCACACGAGCCCTTGCTGGCGCAGCGACAGCTTGCCGGCGTGGCGCAGCTGGACAGCGGCAGTGCTTGACCCTGACGGGTGCTGTCGGTGGTCAGAGCCGCTGGAGCCAGCGCGCTGACAATCTGGCGCAGGGTTTCGAGGCGACCGAGTTCGTCCGGCGCCACGGCTGGCAGCTGGGGCAGCTGCTCCTGCAGGGCCGAGAGGATTTCGACCCGTTTGATGGAATCGATGCCCAGATCGGCATCCAGGCGCATGTCCAGTTCCAGCATGTCGACGGGATAGCCGGTCTTGTCGGCCACCACCGCCAGCAGCGCCTGTTCCAGCGCGCCAGCGGCGAGCGCCGTGGCGGCGGCAGTGCTGGTTGTTGCAACAGCGGGCGCGGCCGGCAGGCTGCTGGCGAGGCTGTCAACAATCTGGCGCAGGGTTTCGAGGCGACCGAGCTCGTCCGGCGCCACGGCTGGCAGCTGGGGCAGCTG